>JAFECZ010000028.1 GCA_018241905.1 Pseudomonadota bacterium | reverse complement strand
AAAGGCGACCAGGCCAGCCACCAGGCCCAGTAGAAGATGGTCCAGTCGCCCACCCAGGTGCTGTCGCGAAACGGCGTCATGCGCAAGCTCATGCGCACGAACTCCGACAGGTACGAGCCCAGCGTGGTGGTGAAGGTGTCGATGATCGCCACGCTGGGCCCCGCCACCAGCACGAACAGCGCCAGCAGCGCAGCGAGCACCAGGTTGCCGACGGACAGCCACTTCACGCCACGCTCCACCCCCGTGACGGCCGAGGTGAGAAAGAGCACGGTGGTCACCACGATGATGATGGCCTGGTTGACCGGTGACACCTGCACGCCGAAGGCCGCGTGCAGCCCGCCGTTGATCTGCGCGGCCCCCACGCCCAGCGATGCCGCCACGCCGAAGGCGGTGGCCACGATGGCCAGCACGTTGAAGGCCGGCGACAACAGGCGCACCAGCTTCCAGGGCAGCGCCGCGGTCACCGAACTCACCAGCGGCTGCGCCTTGCGGCGGAAGGTGAAGAAGGCAATGGCCAGGCCCACCACGCCGTAGATGGCCCACGGGTGCAGGCCCCAGTGGAAGAAGGCATAGCGCATGGCCGCGTGCGCCGCCTCGGGCGTGTTGGCCGCAACGCCGGCCGGCGGCGAGCCGTAGTGCGACACCGGCTCGGCCACGCCGAAGAAGACCAGGCCGATGCCCATGCCGGCGGCAAAGAGCATGGCAAACCACGCGTGCAGCGAGAACTCCGGCTCGTCGTCGGTGTCGCCCAGCTTGAGGTCGCCGAAGCGGCTGAACGCCAGGAAGAAGGCCAGCACCACCAGCCCCAGCACCAGCCACAGGTAGAGCCAGCCGAAGTTGTGGGTGATGCTGGCCAGGGCCGCGTTGAAAAAGCTGCCGAGCGTTGCCGGCGACAGCAGGCCCCAGATCACGATGAGCGCGATGGCGCCTGCGGAAACTATCAGCTGCATGAGTCCTCTCCTGAACATTCTTGTTGGCGGACCGATTCCAACCGCCTTTTCCTTTATGTTCAAGTGCCTCACGCGCCGGTTGCGCGGCCGGGCATCAATCGAGGGTGCGGACTACCTCCATCGCCTCCTCGATGCGGTCGACCGCATGGATGGTCAGGCCCTCGAAGTCGCGCCCGCCCTTCTTCGGCGCGTTCGAGCGGGGCACGATGGCCACCGAGAAGCCCAGCTTGGCCGCCTCGCGCAGGCGCTCCTGGCCGCGCGGCGCGGGCCGCACCTCGCCCGCGAGGCCCACTTCGCCAAAAGCGATGAAGCCCTTGGGCAGCGGCTTGCCGCGCAGGCTGGAGGTAATGGCCAGCATCACCGCCAGGTCGGCCGCCGGCTCGCCGATGCGCACGCCGCCCACCGCGTTGACGAACACGTCCTGGTCCATGCAGGCCACGCCCGCATGCCGGTGCAGCACGGCCAGCAGCATGGCCAGCCGGTCCCGGTCCAGGCCCACCGACAGGCGGCGCGGGCTGGGGCCGCCGTTGTCGACCAGAGCCTGCACCTCCACCAGCATGGGGCGCGTGCCTTCGAGCGTGACCAGCACCACGCTGCCGGGCACCGGCTCGGTGTGCTGGCTCAGGAAGATGGCGCTGGGGTTGGTCACGCCCTTGAGGCCGCGCTCGGTCATGGCGAACACGCCGATCTCGTTGACGGCGCCAAAGCGGTTCTTGATGGCGCGCACCAGCCGGAAGCTGGAATGCGTGTCGCCTTCGAAGTACAGCACCGTGTCCACCATGTGCTCCAGCACGCGCGGCCCGGCCAGCGCGCCTTCCTTGGTCACGTGGCCCACCAGCACCATGGCCGTGCCGCTGGTCTTGGCAAAGCGCGTGAGGTGCGCCGCGCATTCGCGCACCTGCGCCACCGAGCCGGGGGCGGAAGTGAGCTGGTCCGAATACAGCGTCTGGATCGAGTCGATGACGGCAATGGTCGGCCGCGACGCATCCAGCGTGGCGATGATCTTCTCCAGCTGGATCTCGGCCATGACCTGCACCTGCGACTGCGACAGGCCCAGCCGCCTGGAGCGCAGCGCCACCTGCGCGCCGCTTTCCTCGCCGGTGACGTACAGCGCGTTCTGCCCGGCGCGTTGCAAGGCATCCACCGCCTGCAGCAGCAGCGTGGACTTGCCGATGCCCGGGTCGCCGCCGATGAGCGTCACGCCGCCGGCCACGACGCCGCCACCCAGCACGCGGTCGAGCTCGTCCAGCCCGGTGGGCGTGCGCGCCACGTCCACCGCCTCGATTTCCGACAGCAGCATCAGCTCCGACGAGCCCGCCAGCGAGGCGAACTGCGCGGTGTTGCCGAAGCGGTTGTTGCTGACGCCGCCCGCGCCGCCTGCCGCTGATGCGCTTTGTTCCACCAGCGTGTTCCAGGCGCCGCAGCTGGGGCACTTGCCCAGCCATTTCGCGCTGGTGCCGCCGCACTCCCCGCAGACGTAAATGCTTTTTTCCTTGGCCATAGGGGCCAAAGTGTAGGGGCCGGGCCACCCAAGCGGCCCGGCCTGGCGCTGCGTCAGGACGCGCGCACCTGCGCTGCGCCGTGTTCCGCGCGCTTGTCGTGGCCGATGACCAGCACCAGCACGAAAGCCACCGCCGACAGCAGCGCCAGGAACAGCACCGCGTAGAAGTCGTTGCCCATGCGGTCGCGCAGCATGCCGAAGATGGTCGGGCCGATGTAGCCGCCCAGGTTGCCGATGGAGTTGATCCATGCAATGCCGGTGGCCGCCGCCATGCCGCTGAGCAGCGCCGTGGGCACCGTCCAGAACACCGGCAGCGCGCTGAAGATGCCGAACGCGGCCAGCGTCAGCCAGGCCATCTTGGGCACCGGCGCGGCGGTCTGCGCCGCCATGATCAGGCCGGCGAAGATGCAGGCCAACGGAATGAGCAGGAACAGCTTGCGCTCCTGGCGCGCGTCGGACCAGCGCGTCCAGATCAGCATGGCGATGGCGCCCACCAGGTACGGGAAGGCGTTGATGAAGCCGATCTCCACGTTGGACAGGCCGCCGAAGCCCTTGATGATCTGCGGCAGGAAGAAGCCCAGCCCGTACAGCGGCACCGTGATGCCCATGTAGACGAAGCCCAGCGCGATCACGCGCCAGTCCATGAGCGACTGCTTCCACGAGATCTTGTGGATGGACTCGCGGTTGCGCTGCTCGGCGTCCAGCTGGCCCTGCAGCCAGTTGCACTCCTCGGACGTGAGCCACTTGGCGTCGCGCGGACGGTCCGGCAGGTACAGCAGCACGAAGAAGGTCAGGATCACCGCGGGCACCGCCTCCAGGATGAACAGCCACTGCCAGCCGTGCATGCCGGCCACGCCTTCCATGTTGAGGATGTAGCCCGAGATGGGCGAGCCGATCACGGTGGAAATGGGAATGGCGAACATGAACCAACCCACGATGCGCGCGCGGTACGCCGCCGGGAACCACAGCGTGAGGTAGTAGATGACGCCGGGAAAGAAGCCGGCCTCGGCAATGCCCAGCAGGAAGCGCACCACGTTGAAGCTGGTGACGCCACCCACCCAGGCCTGGGCGGCGGAGATCACGCCCCAGCTGAACATGATCCGCGCGATCCAGCGGCGCGCGCCGAAGCGCTCCAGCGCCATGTTGCTGGGCACCTCGAACAGGAAGTAGGCAATGAAGAAGATGCCGGCCGCACTGCCGAACACCGTGCTGGAAAAGCCCATGTCCTTGGACATGCTGGCCCCCGCGAAGCCGAGGTTGACCCGGTCGAGGTAGGCGACGAAGTAGCTGACCATCAGCAGCGGCAGCAGCCGCCAGCTGACCTTCGAGATGGTTCTTTGCTCGATGGATTGCACGCGTATCTCCAGTGTGTTGTTGTGCGTTGGACAGTCATCGTACGACGGCGCACAGACTTGCCGGTGCCCCCAAAGCGACCCTGTCGCCGCCACGGGAAAACCCGCGCGTGGACTTTCCGGCATTTATTTAATATATTAAATATCAAGCCAAGACACCTGCCCGTGCCAACGTCCTTTTCCCATCGCAACCTGCCCCGCCTGCTGCTGCAGGCGCGCGAAGCCGTCATGGCGCACACCCGCCCCAGCCTGCGCGAACACCAGCTGTCCGACCAGCAATGGCGCGTGCTGCGGGTGCTGGGCGAACACGGCGCGGTGGAGACCGGGCGCGTTGCGCGCGAGGCCTTCATCCTCGGGCCCAGCCTGACGGGCGTGCTGGCCCGCATGGAGCGCGACGGGCTCATCGTGCGCAGCCGCGACGAGCAGGACGCGCGACGCAGCGTGATCGAGGCCACGGCTGCCGGCCGGCAACTGGTCAAGCGGCTCTCGTCCACCGTCGAGGCGCACTACGCATGGCTCGAATCCTCGCTGGGCAAGACCAAGCTCAGCCAGCTCTACACCTTGCTCGACGAACTCATCGCACTGGAACAACCCGAGTGACCACCTTTCTTCCCAGCGGCACGGTGTACGGCACCTTGCTGAACTTCCGCGCCGAGCGCGAGGCCATGGCCGCGCAGATGACGCAGCCGCCCTACAAGGCGCCGCCGCAGGCGCCGGTGCTGTACGTGAAGACCGCCAACACCTGGAGCCCGCACGGCAGCGAGATCGCCGTGCCGCACGGCGTGCCCGAGGTGGAGGTGGGCGCCAGCGTCGGCATGGTGATGGGCGATGCGGGCCGGGTCGCCGGCTATGTGCTGATGAACGATCTGTCCATTCCGCATGCGAGCTTCTTCCGCCCGCCCGTCAAGTTCAAGTGCGTCGACGGCTTCCTGGGCATCGGCCCTGCGATGCTCGATGGAGCGCAGGTGCCCGACCCCGCCGCCATCCGCGCCGAAGTGCACATCAACGGCGAGTTGAAGCAATCCATCGACTTCTCGCAGCTCGTGCGCCCTGCCGAGCGCCTGGTGGCCGATGTCCTGGACTTCATGACGCTGCAGCCCGGCGACGTGCTCATGCTCGGCTGCGACGCGGGCCGCCCGCTGGCGCGCCCCGGCGACCGCATCGAGATCTCGGCGCCCGGCTTCGCGACGCTGGGCAGCACGCTGGTCGCGGAGGTGGCCGCATGAAGCACGCCCGCGTCATCTTCGAAGGCCGCGAACACCACGGCACCGCGCATGAATGGAACGGCGCGGCCGACGCTGCCGTGCGCCTCCATGACGGCCGCGTCGTGCCGCAGGAGCAGCTCACATGGTTGCCGCCGCTGGCGCCCACGGCGCGCCCGCGCACCATCCTCGCGCTCGGCCTCAACTACGCCGACCACGCCAAGGAGCTGGAGTTCAAGGCGCCGGAAGAGCCGCTGGCCTTCGTCAAGGGCCAGGGCGCGCTCATCGGCCACCGGCAGCACACGATTCGCCCGGCGGGCGTGCAGTTCATGCACTACGAGTGTGAGCTGGTCATCGTGGTGGGCAAGACCGCGCGCCGCGTGAAGCGTGCCGATGCCTGCGACTTCATCGGCGGCTACACGGTGGCCAACGACTACGCCATCCGCGACTACCTTGAAAACTGGTACCGCCCCAACCTGCGCGTGAAGAACCGCGACACCTGCACGCCGCTGGGCCCCTGGTTCGTGGACGCAGCCGACATACCCGACCCGATGTCGCTCGCGCTGAAGACCACGGTCAACGGCAAGGTCACACAGCAAGGCAGCACGAAGGACATGATCTTCGACGCGCCCTTCCTCATCGAGTACTTCAGCCGCTTCATGACGCTGCAACCCGGCGACCTGATCCTCACCGGCACGCCAGACGGCGTGGTCGACTGCCAGCCGGGCGACGTCATCGTGACGGAGATCGAGCAGATCGGCGCGCTGATCAACACCATTGCTTCCAAGGCCTGAGCAGCGAGCAGGCCGCACAAGGACTATTCCCATGCAGATCAACCACCTCATCAACGGCAAGCAGGTCGCCGGCCGCGACTACTTCGAGACCGTCAACCCCGCCACGCAGGAAGTGCTGGCCGAAGTCGCATCCGGCGGCGAAGCGGAAGTGAACGCGGCCGTCGCCGCCGCCAAGGAAGCCTTTCCCAAGTGGGCAGGCCTGCCCGCAGCCGAGCGCGCCAAGCTCATCCGCAAGCTGGGCGACTTGATCGCGAAGAACGTGCCCGAGATCGCGCAGACCGAGACCAACGACTGCGGCCAGGTCATCGCGCAGACCGGCAAGCAGCTGGTGCCGCGCGCAGCCGACAACTTCTACTACTTCGCCGAAATGTGCACGCGGGTGGACGGCCACACCTACCCTACGCCCACGCATTTGAACTACACGCTGTTCCACCCGGTGGGCGTGTGCGCGCTCATCAGTCCGTGGAACGTGCCCTTCATGACCGCCACCTGGAAGGTCGCGCCGTGCCTGGCCTTCGGCAACACGGCGGTGCTGAAGATGAGCGAGCTCTCGCCCATGACCGCCGCGCGCCTGGGCGAGCTGGCACTGGAAGCCGGTATTCCCGCCGGCGTGCTGAACCTGGTTCACGGCTACGGCAAGGAGGCCGGCGAGCCGCTGGTGGCGCACCCCGACGTGCGCGCCATCTCCTTCACCGGATCGACGGCCACCGGCAACCGCATCGTCAAGACCGCGGGCCTGAAGAAGTTCAGCATGGAGCTGGGCGGCAAGAGCCCCTTCGTGATCTTCGAAGATGCCGACCTGGACCGTGCATTGGATGCCGCCGTCTTCATGATCTTCAGCAACAACGGCGAGCGCTGCACCGCGGGTTCGCGCATCCTGGTGCAGAAGTCCATCTATGCGAAGTTCGTGGATCGCTTCGTCGAACGCGCCAGGCGCATCACCGTGGGCGACCCGCTCGATGAAAAAACCATCGTCGGCCCCATGATCTCCCAAGCCCACCTGGCCAAGGTGCGCAGCTACATCGAGCTGGGCCCGAAGGAAGGCGCCACCATGCTGTGCGGCGGCCTCGATACGCCGGCCGGCCTGCCCGAGCGCGTGAAGAAGGGCAACTACGTCGCGCCCACCGTCTTCGCCGACGTGGACAACCGCATGAAGATCGCGCAGGACGAGATCTTCGGCCCCGTCGCCTGCCTGATTCCCTTCGAAGGCGAAGCCGAGGCGATCCGCCTGGCCAACGACATCCAGTACGGCCTGTCCAGCTACGTGTGGACCGAGAACATCGGCAAGGCGCATCGCGTGGCCGCGGCCATCGAGGCGGGCATGTGCTTCGTCAACAGCCAGAACGTGCGTGACCTGCGCCAGCCCTTCGGCGGCACCAAGGCCAGTGGCACGGGGCGTGAAGGCGGAACGTGGAGCTACGAGGTGTTCTGCGAGCCGAAGAACGTGGCCGTGTCGCTGGGCTCACACCACATTCCCCATTGGGGCGTGTAAGCACAAGGAGACGCATCTTCATGCAACACATCCAGCGCCGCACGCTGCTGCAAGCCCTGGCCGCCATCGGCGCCCTGCCCCACCTCGCGCGCGCGGCCGAGGCCTGGCCCGCCAAGCCCGTCCATCTCGTGGTGCCCTTTACCCCCGGCGGCACCACCGACTACGTGACACGCCTGGTTGGCACCGAAGTCGGCAAGACCTTGGGCCAGCCGGTGATCGTGGACAACAAGCCGGGCGCCGGCACGGTGATCGGCGTGGATTACGTGGCCAAGTCGGCGCCCGATGGCAGCAACTTCGTCACCGTGGCCAACAGCTTCTGCGCCAACGAGACGCTGCTGAAAAAGAAACCCTACGACACGCTGCGCGACCTGCGCCCCGTGGCGCTGATGGGCATGTCCGAGCATGTGCTGGCCACGCACCCCGCCAGCGGCCTGAAGAACCTGGACGACTTGCGCAAGGCGGCCAAGGCCAAGCCCGGCGGCCTGAGCTACGCGTCCTTCGGCAACGGCACCTCGGCCCACCTGTCGGGCGAGATGCTGTGCCAGCAGATGGGCATCGAGCTCACGCATGTACCGTACAAGGGCCAAGGCCCCGCGCTGGCCGACCTGCTGGGCGGCCAGGTGACGGTGATGTTCGGCAACTGGCCGGAATTCCGCTCGCATGTCGAGGCGGGCAAGCTGGTGGCGCTGGGCATGGCCACGCGCCAGCGCTCGGTCTATGCGCCCGGCATTCCCACACTGGCCGAACAGGGCGTGCCCATCGAGTCCAATTCGTGGAACGGCCTTTTGGCGCCCAGCGCCACGCCCGATGCGGTGGTGCTGCGCATGAATGCAGAGGTGAACCGCGCGCTGGCCTCGCCAGCGGTGGTGGAGGCGTTCAAGAAGGGTGGAATCGCATCGCTTTCGGGCTCGCCGCAGCAGTTCGGCGACTTCATCCGCAGCGAAATCGACAAGTACGCGCAGGTGATCCGCAAGGGCAACATCTCGCTCGACAGCTAGGAAGGAACAGTCATGGGCAAGCTCGCTCTGGCGGCCAAGATCACGCATGTGCCGTCCATGTACCTGTCGGAAATTCCCGGGCCCAACTTCGGCTGCCGCGAGGCGGCCATCAACGGCCACAAGGAGATCGACCGCCGCTGCCGCGCCCTGGGCGTGGACACCATCGTGGTGTTCGACGTGCACTGGCAGGTCAACAGCGAATACCACATCAACTGCGGCCCGAAGTTCGAGGGTGTCTACACCAGCAACGAGCTGCCGCACTTCATCAAGAACATGCCCTATGCCTACCCGGGCAACCCGCAGCTGGGCCACCTGATCGGCGACATGGCCAACGAGATGGGCGTGAAAAGCCGCGCCCACAGCGACACCACGCTGGACCTGGAATACGGCACGCTGGTGCCCATGCGCTACATGAATGCGGACCAGCACTACAAGGTGATCAGCATCAGCGGCTGGTGCGACTGGCACGACCTGCACGAATCCGGCCGCTTCGGCCTGGCGGTGCGCCGCGCCATCGAGGAGCGCTACGAGGGCACCGTGGCGGTGTTCGCCAGCGGCTCGCTGTCGCACCACTTTGCCGACAACGGCCGCGCGCCGGAGTTCATGCACAAGGTGTACGACCCCTTCCTGGAACAGGTGGACCGCCGCGTGGTGCAGCTGTGGGAGCAAGGCGACTGGAAGACCTTCGTGGGCATGCTGCCCATGTACGCCGACAAGTGCTGGGGCGAAGGCGACATGCACGACACGGCCATGCTGCTGGGCCTGCTGGGCTGGGACCAGTACCAGGCGCCGGCCGAGATCGTCACGCCCTATTTCGGCAGCTCGGGCACGGGGCAGATCAACGCCGTGTTCCCGGTCACGCCGCTACCCGTCGCCTGAGGCAAGGAAGGAAGAAGTACATGCCGCACCTGGTCATCCTCTACACCCCCAACATCGAGGCCGATGCCGACATCGGCAGCCTGTGCCGCAAGCTGGCCGACACCATGCTTGCGCAGAAGGACGACGAAGGCCGGCAGGTCTTTCCCACCGGCGGCACGCGTGTGCTGGCCTATCCGGCCGCGCATCATGCCGTGGCCGACACGAGCGGCGACCATGCCTTCGCCTACCTCAACCTGCGCATGGCCTCTGGCCGCAGCGACACGGTGAAGAAGCGCATCGGCGATGCACTCGCGGATTGCGCCAGGGCGCACTTCGCGCCCTTGCTGGCGCGGCGCCACGTGGGCATCACCTTCCAGATCGACGAGGCGCCGGGCCAGGTCTACGACGCCAAGATCGGCAACCTGCACGCCTTCTTCAGCTAAGGGCCGCGCACCATGCTTTCCAAAGCCATCATCAAGAACCTGGCCGCCGAATTGAACGAGGCCGAGAAGACGCGCGTGCAGGTGGAGCATTTCTCCAAGCGCCACCCCGAGATGTCCATCGAGGACGGCTATGCGGTGTCGCGCGAATGGGTGGCCGCCAAGATCGCCGAGGGCCGCAAGCCCATCGGCCACAAGATCGGCCTCACGTCTCGCGCGATGCAGCAGTCCAGCCAGATCGACGAGCCCGACTACGGCCTGCTGCTGGACGACATGCTGTTCGAGAGCGGCGGCGACATCCCGTTCACGCGCTTCATTGCCCCGCGGGTGGAGGTGGAGCTGGCCTTCGTGCTGGGCAAGCGCCTGCAGGGCCCGCGCGTGAGCATCTTCGACGTGCTGGCCGCCACCGACTACGTCGTGCCGGCCATCGAGATCATCGACGCGCGCATCGAGCAGTTCGACCGCCACACCAAGGCGCCGCGCAAGGTGTTCGACACCATTTCCGACAACGCCGCCAATGCGGGGCTGGTGCTGGGCGGGCGTCCGATGAAGCCCGACGCAGTGGATCTGCGCTGGGTGGGCGCCCTGCTCCATCGCAACGGCGTGATCGAGGAAACCGGCGTGGCCGCCGGCGTGCTGGGCCACCCGGCCAACGGCATTGCGTGGCTGGCCAACAAGCTCGCCCCCTGGGACGAATGCCTGGAGGCTGGCGAGATCGTGCTGGCCGGCTCCTTCACCCGCCCCACCAACGCCGGCCCGGGCGACACCTTCCATGCCGACTACGGCCCCATGGGCTCCATTGCCTTTCGCTTCTCATCGTCAAAGGAGAGCTGACCGATGCGCACACCGATCAACGCCTTCAAGAAGGCCCTGCTCAACCCCGGACCGCAGATCGGCCTGTGGGTTGGCCTGGCCGACGGCTACGCCGCCGAGATGATCGCGGGCACCGGCTTCGACTGGCTGCTCATCGACGGCGAACATGCGCCCAACGACGTGCGCTCGGTGCTCGCGCAATTGCAGGGCGTGGCCAGCGCATGGTCGGCGCACGACGAATCCGAGCGCTCGCAGGCCGTGGTGCGCGTGCCCGTGGGCGACGCCACCCTCATCAAGCAATTCCTGGACATCGGTGCACAGACGCTGCTGGTGCCCATGGTCGACACGCCCGAGCAGGCGGCGCAACTGGTGCAGGCCACGCGCTATCCGCCCGAGGGCATCCGCGGCATGGGCAGCGCGCTGGCACGCGCCTCGCGCTGGCAGGCCTACCCGCAGTACATCCACGAGGCCAACGACCAGGTCTGCCTGCTGGTGCAGGCCGAGTCGGCGCTGGCGATGAAGAACATCGACGAGATCGCGGCGACGCCCGGCGTCGACGGCGTGTTCATCGGCCCGGCGGATCTTTCCGCGTCGATGGGCTACTCGGGACAGCCGGGCCATCCGGTCGTGCAGGCCGCCATCGAGGACGCCATCGCGCGCATCCTCAAGGCCGGCAAGGCGCCCGGCATTCTGGCGACCACGCACGAGCAGACCGAGAAATGGCTGGCCGCGGGCGCACGCTTTGTCGCAGTGGGCGTCGACACCATGCTGCTCACCGGGGCCTGCCGCCAACTCGCGTCCAAGTACAAGCGCAAGGGCGATGCGGCGGGTAGTGCAAAGCCCACTGTGTCGGGCTACTAGCCCGGCCCATACTTCTGCTTTTTCTTCTTTCAATAAACGGAGACAACGCATGACCATCACCCGTCGCCACCTGCTGCAACAAGGCGGCGCAGCCGCACTTCTGGCCGGCATCGGCCAGCACGCGCTCGCGCAGGGCAGCGGCACCTTCGAGACGGCGCGCTTCATCACCGGCTTCGCGGCCGGCGGCACGTCCGACACGCTGTGCCGGCGCGTGGCCGTGAAGATGCAGCCCGACTACGGCCGCGCGGTGGTGGTGGAGAACCGCACGGGCGCAGGCGGCCAGATCGCCGTGAGCTACGTGAAGAGCCAGCCGGCCGACGGCGCGACCATCCTGCAGACGCCCACCTCCATCCTCACCATCTACCCGCACATCTACAAGAAGCTGCCGTACGACCCGCTGGTGGACCTGGCGCCGGTGACCATCGCCTGCCAGTTCGACTTCGGCTTCGCGGTGGGTCCGGCGGTGCCCGCTTCGGTGAAGTCGGTGCCCGAGTTCCTGGCCTGGGCCAAGGCCAACCCGGCAGGGGCCAACTTCGGCTCGCCCGCGGCGGGCTCCACGCCGCACTTCATCGGCGCCCTGCTGGGCAGGAACGTGGGCGTGGACCTGAAGCACGCCGCCTACCGCGGCACGCAGCCGGCCATGCTCGATTTGCTGGGCGGCAACGTGTCGTCGGTGTCGGGCCCGATCGGCGACATCACGCAGCACCTGCCCACCGGCAAGGTGCGCATCCTGGGCGTGTCGGGCGCCAAGCGCAGCCGCTTTGCGCCCGACGTGCCCACCTTCGAGGAGCAGGGCATCAAGAACGCCACGCACAGCGAGTGGTTCGCCTTCCTGCTGCCGGCCAAGGCCTCGCCCGAGGTGGTGGCGCGCGCCAATGCGGCCACCAAGGCGGCGCTGGCGCAAAAGGACGTGATCGACGGCCTGGCCACCTTCGGCCTGGAAGCCATGTCCTCCACCCCGGCCGAGCTGACCGAACTGCTCAAGAAAGACACCGCCAAGTGGGGCCCCATCGTGAAGGAAGTGGGCTTCACGGCAGAGGGCTAGCGCCCGCACCAACCGAGGAACCTTGATGAATGCTCTGGCCACCCCCGCGTCATCGCTGACGCACCCAGCCCTGCACCCCGACGAGCGCGCGGCGCGCCTGCAGCTTGCAGCCTGCTACCGCATCTTCGCCATGCTCGGCTGGACGGAGATGATCTACAACCACATCACCGTTCGGCTGCCCGATTCGGTCACGGGCGGCGAGAAGCATTTCCTCATCAACCCCTTCGGCCTGCACTACAGCGAGGTCACCGCCAGCAACCTGGTGAAGATCGACCTGCAGGGCCGCGTGCTCGACGGCTCCACCTACCCGGTGAACCCGGCCGGCTTCACGGTGCATGCGGCCATCCACGACGGCCTGGCCGATGCGCACTGCGTGATGCACACGCACACCACCGCCGGCGTGGCCGTGGCCTGCCTGCAAGGCGGCCTCAGCCAAAGCAACTTCTACAGCGCGCAGCTGCACGACAAGGTGGCATACCACGACTTCGAGGGCATCACCATCCATGCCGACGAAGGGCCGCGCCTGCTCAGGAGCATGGGCAACCGGCAGGCGGTGATCCTGCGCAACCACGGCCTGCTGGCCTGGGGCCTGACATTGCCGCAGACCTTCGCGGTGCTGTGGACGCTACAGCGCGCCTGCGAGATCCAGATGGCCACGCTGTCCATGGGC
Source organism: Pseudomonadota bacterium (assembly GCA_018241905.1). Classification (GTDB taxonomy): domain Bacteria; phylum Pseudomonadota; class Gammaproteobacteria; order Burkholderiales; family Burkholderiaceae_C; genus Variovorax. The sequence continues at coordinate 8,267 of JAFECZ010000028.1, read as the reverse complement.
CAGCCCATTGCGGTGCCCGAGGCCGTGGCCGCGCGCTGCACGCAGGACGCGCTGCAGTTCAACCCGGCGCATGGCGCTGGGCAGGACGTCTTCGATGCGCTGGTGCGGCAAGTGGACCGCATCGACGCCAGCTACAAGAACTGAGGAGCGTTGTCCGCATGAAGGTTTGCATCTACGGAGCCGGCGCCATCGGCGGCTGGATCGGCGTGAAGCTGGCGCAGGCCGGCTGCGAGGTGAGCGTGGTGGCGCGCGGCGCGACGCTGCAGGCGCTGCAGCAGGACGGCCTGGTTCTCAACCACGGCGACACGCGCGCCAGCGTGCCGGTGAAGACGGCCGAAGACCCGGCCACGCTCGGCGCGCAGGACCTGGTGGTGATCGCGGTGAAGGCACCCGCACTCGCCTCGGTGGCCGAACGCATCGCGCCGCTGGTCGGCCCGGACACCATGGTGATGACCGCGATGAACGGTGTGCCCTGGTGGTTTCTTTCAGGCGGTTTCGGCGGCGCCAATGCCGGCAAGCGCCTGGCCGCCGTCGATCCGCAAGGCGCCATCGCCGCCGCCATTCCGGAGCGTCACGTCATCGGCTGCGTGGTGCACGCCAGCTGCTCGCTCGACGGGCCGGGCAAGGTGCGCCTGCACTTCGGCAACGGCCTCATCGTCGGCGAGCCTTCGGGCCAGGCCACGCCGCGCGTCCAGGCGCTGCATGCGCTGCTGGCCAAGGCCGGCTTCGACGCCAGGCTGTCGGCGCAGATCCAGAAGGACGTCTGGTACAAGCTGTGGGGCAACATGACGGTCAACCCCATCAGTGCGCTGACCGGCTGCACCACCGACCTGATCCTGAACGACGAGCTGGTGCGCGGTTTCATCTCCACCGTGATGCTGGAGGCACGCGAGATCGGCGAGCGCATCGGCATCCCGATTGCCGAGAGCCCGGAAGACCGGCATGCCGTCACGCGCAAGCTGGGCGCCTTCAAGACCTCGATGCTTCAGGACGTGGAAGCCGGCCGTGCGGTGGAGCTGGACGCGCTGGTGTCCTCGGTGCGAGAGCTGGGGCAGCTCACCGGCGTGCCCACGCCTTTTACCGACGTGCTGCTGGGCCTGGCCCGGCTGCAGGCGCGCCAGCGCGGGCTGTACTAGTTGCGCCAGGTGCTGCTGGCCGAGAAGCCGCAGCCCAAGGAAGCGATGAAGGCGGCGGCATGCCGGAAGCCCGGCGCGTCGGACTTCCGCGAGACGCTGGAAGCCTGATCGATCAGTCCAGCGCCATCGGCACGCGCCGCGCCACCGCGCACATCAGCTCGTAGCCGATGGTGCCGGCCGCATTCGCCACCTCGTCGATGCCCAGCACCGCCCCGTTGGCGGCATTGCCCCACAGGGTGACCTCGCTGCCGAAGCCGGCATCGGGTACCGGCGTGAGGTCGACGGTGATCATGTCCATGCTCACGCGCCCCACCATGCGGGTACGCACGCCGTTCACCAGCACCGGCGTGCCGGTGCCGGCGTGCCGGGGGTAGCCGTCGGCATAACCCACCGCGGCCACGCCGATGCGCATGGGCGCCTCGGCGGCAAAGCGCGATCCGTAGCCCACCGTGTCGCCGGGCTGCAGCTGCTGGGTGCCGATGATGCGGCTGGCCAGGGTCATGGCCGGCTGCAGCTTCCAGTGCTGCGCGTCGTTTTCCGGATAGTCGGGCGCGCCGCCGTAGAGAACGACGCCGGGGCGCACCCAGTCGGCGCGGGTACGCGCCGCGTGGCGCAGCACGGCGGCGCTGTTGGCCAGCGAGCGCTCGCCCGGCAGGTCTTGCGTCACGCGCTCGAAGGTCTGCACGGCCGAATCGATGCCGCGCGCGCCGTCGGCATCGCTGAAGTGGGTCATGAGCGAGATTTCCTCCACCTGCGGCAGCGCGTTCAGCCGCGTCCAGGCCGACCGGAAGCGCTCGGGCGCGAAGCCAAGCCGGTTCATGCCCGAGTTGAGCTTGAGGAAAACCCTGTGCGGCACCTGCGTCTTGTGCGCGGCCAGCATGTCGATCTGCTCGTCGCAATGCACGGCGTGCCATAAATCGAGACGCGAGCACAGCTCCAGGTCGCGCGGCTCGAACACCCCTTCCAGCAGCAGGACGGGGCCGCGCCAGCCCAGCGCGCGCACGCGCTGCGCCTCGTCCAGGTCGAGCATGGCGAAGCCGTCGGCCGCACGAAAGCTCTCGAAGACGTTCTCGATGCCATGCCCGTAGGCATTGGCCTTGACCACCGCCCAGACGCGCGATTCGACGGCGGCGCGGCGCGCCCGGTCGAGGTTGTGGCGCAGGGCGGCGGAGTGGACGGTAGCTAGGATTGGACGTGGCACAGCGAGAAATGATGCTCGTGGATGAGGGAAGACGCGGTCATTTTGGCACCGTACCCCCATGCTATAACCACGGACCCCTCAATTGAGGGAAGAGAAAACAACTACCGCCATCCACTTCCGCCAAGAGCACACCTCTGGCCAGCCAGCCCATCGATGAAGCGCGGTTTCTACACCATCATGTCGGCCCAGTTCTTTTCGTCGCTGGCCGACCAAGCGCTTTTCGTTGCGGCTGTCGAACTCCTGCGTAGCTCAGGCGCGGCGGAGTGGCAGCGCGCGGCGCTGGTGCCCATCTTCGCGGTCTTCTACGTGGTGCTTGCGCCGGTGGTGGGCGCCTTTGCCGACGCCTTGCCCAAGGGGCGGGTCATGTTCATCAGCAACGCCATCAAGGTGGTGGGCTGCCTGATGATGCTGTTCGGCTCGCACCCGCTGCTGTCGTATGCCGTGGTCGGCCTGGGCGCCGCGGCCTACTCGCCGGCCAAGTACGGCATCCTGACCGAGCTGCTGCCGGCGTCTCAGCTGGTCAAGGCCAACGGCTGGATCGAGGGCCTGACCATCGCCTCCATCATCCTGGGCATCGTGCTGGGCGGGGTGCTGGTGGGCCACACGGTGTCCAGCCGGCTGCTGGCCTTCGACTTCCCGCTCATCGATACCGGCGTCGATTCGGCGCCCGCGGCGGCCATCAGCGTGCTGATCGGCGTGTACATGCTGGCCGCCTGGTTCAACACCCGCATTCCGCACACCGGCGTCGAGATGCGGCCGCTGCGCGCCAACCCCGAGCACGGCATGGTGCGCAACCTGCTGGCGCTGCTGCCCGACTTCTGGCACTGCAACGCCCGCCTCTGGCGCGACAAGCTGGGCCAGATCTCGCTGGCCACCACCACCCTGTTCTGGGGCGCGGGCGGCAACCTCAAGTACATCGTGCTGGCCTGGGCCGCGCTGGCGCTGGACTACAACACGGCGCAGGCCTCCGCCCTCACCGGCGTGGTGGCCATCGGCACGGCCATCGGCGCGGTGGCGGCCTCGGTCTACATGCGGCTGGACATGGCCACCGGCGTGATTCCCATGGGCATCGGCATGGGCCTGCTGGTGATCGGCATGAATTTCATCGACAACGTGTGGGTGGCCGTGCCGTTCCTGGTGCTGCTGGGCGGCCTGGGCGGCTTCCTGGTGGTGCCGATGAATGCGCTGCTGCAGCACCGCGGCCACAACCTGATGGGCGCCGGCCGGTCGATCGCAGTGCAGAACTTCAACGAACAGGCCTGCATCCTGCTCCTGGGCGCCTTCTACAGCGCCTGCACCGGCCTGGGCCTGTCGGCCTACGCGGCCATCAGCGCCTTCGGCATCGTGGTGGCGGGCTTCATGTGGCTCATCGGACGGTGGCACAAGCGCAACCTGCGCAAGTACCCCGAAGAAGTCCAGCACCTGCTGGCCATTGCGCGCAGCGACAAGCATCATTAGCCCGCTGCTTTTCACTTCCCTTCGCTTCGCTGCGCGCAACTCCGCCCCAAAAGGGCGAAACCCCACCTGGGGCCCGGCGAAGTCGGCTCCCCGGTGCGGGACTGGCATGATCAAGCCGTTCGATCCAAGCGAATCAACCCATGACATCCATCTACGACTTCGAGGCACGCACCATCGACGGCCGCGCGGCGCCGCTGTCGGACTATCGCGGGCGGGTGCTGCTCATCGTCAACACGGCCAGCGCGTGCGGCTTCACGCCGCAGTTCGCGGGGCTGGAATCGCTGTACAAGCGCTTTGCCGGCCAGGGGCTCACGGTGCTGGGTTTTCCCAGCAACCAGTTCGGCGCGCAGGACCCGGGCAGCAACGACGAGATCAGCGCCTTCTGCACGCGCAACTACGGCGTGAGCTTTCCGATGATGGAGAAGATCGAGGTCAAGGGCAGCGGCGCGGCGCCGCTGTACCAGTGGCTCACCGATCAGAAGCCGGGTCTGCTGGGCAAGTCCATCAAGTGGAACTTCACGAAGTTCCTGGTGGGCCGCGACGGCCGGGTCATCAGGCGCTATGCACCCATGGACAAGCCCGAGTCGCTGGCGCGCGACATCGAGGCGGCCCTGGCCGCCGGCTGAGACGCCTCGGCAAACAGGGCGCCGTCAGAAGCGGAAGTCCACCGTCTTCGGGCCCATCCCGACAATGACGCTTTCCTTCTTGGTCACGCCGCCGCTGCTGGCGTGCACGGTGTAGTTGCCCGCGGGCAGGTCGATCAGGCACACCGGGCCGTTGGCCCGGAAGTTCAGCGGCTGCACGTTGTCCGGCCCCCGGATGCTGACGTCGATGTCCGCCAGGTAGGCGCCGCCCGGCCGCGCGAACAGCAGCGACAGCGGGTGCTCCTTCATCTGGGCGCGGATGGCATCCGAATCGTCGGAGCCGACGCCTCCGCAGCGATACCGCGAGGCGATGGCGGCATTGGTGGCCGGCACCTCGGCCGGCGCGATGCTCGGAGCGACTTTCTCGGCCGGCATGGTCACCGGCGGCGCGGGCTGCGCCCGAACGGCTGTGGCAGACATGAGGCACATCGCAATCACTGCGCCGCCCCACAAGCTGCACCACATGCCGCGCTGCGGCAAAGACATGGAAGAAACCAGCATGGCCACTCCTTCCTGGAGTTCTGTCTACCAGGACCATGCTGCGCCCGGCGCATGCGCGCGCGCGTCGGACCACGCCTGCAAAGGCTGTGCGATCAGGCCACGAGCGCTGCGTCCAGCAGCTCCACCCAGTGCCGCACCGGCGTCGCGCCGCTGCCGCTTTGCAGATGGGTGATGCAGCCGATGTTGGCCGAGACGATGGTCGAAGGCTGCAGTTGCTTCAGATGGCCCAGCTTGCGGTCGCGCAGCTGGTAGGACAGCTCGGGCTGCAGCACCGAGTAGGTGCCGGCCGAGCCGCAGCACAGGTGCGACTCGTTGCGCGCCACCTGGATGTCGAAGCCCAGCGCGCGCAAATGCGTCTCGACGCCCCCGCGCAGCTGCTGCCCATGCTGCAAGGTGCAGGGCGGGTGGTAGGCGACGACGCCGGCCGGAGCCTTCACCCGCGCCTTGAGCGAGGGCACCAGCTCGGGCAGCAGCTCGCTCAGGTCGCGCGTCAGCTCGCTGATGCGCGCCGCCTTGGCGGCATAGGCCGCATCGTCCTTGAGCATGTGGCCGTATTCGCGCACCGTCACGCCGCAGCCCGAGGCATTCATCACCAATGCCTCGACCTCGCCGCTGTCCACCAGGGGCCACCATGCATCGATGTTGGCGCGCATCTGCGCCTTGCCGCCTTCCTGGTCGTTCAGGTGGAACTTCACTGCGCCGCAACAACCGGCCTTGGGCGCGACCACGCCCTGGATGCCGGCGGCATCCAGCACGCGGGCGGTGGCGCTGTTGATGTTGGGCGCCATCGAGGGCTGCACGCAGCCGGCCAGCAGCAGCACCTTGCGCGCATGGGTGCGCGTGGGCAGGCGGCCGGCGTCCTCGCGGGGCGGCACCTTGGCCTTGAGCTTTTCGGGCAGCAGCCCGCGCACGCTCTGGCCCAGCGCCATGGCAGGACCGAACAGCGGCGACGGCAGGCCTTCCTTCAGCGCCCAGCGCACGGCGCTTTGCCCCGCCGGCCGGGGCACCTTGGCGTCGACCACCTTGCGGCCGATGTCCACCAGGTGCCCGTACTGCACGCCCGAGGGGCAGGTGCTTTCGCAGTTGCGGCAGGTCAGGCACCGGTCCAGGTGCATCTGCGTGGCGCGCGTGGGCTCCTTGCCTTCGAGCACCTGCTTGATCAGGTAGATGCGGCCGCGCGGGCCGTCCAGCTCGTCGCCCAGCAGCTGGTAGGTCGGGCAGGTGGCGGTGCAGAAGCCGCAGTGCACGCACTTGCGCAGGATGGCTTCGGCCTCCTGGCCTTCGGGCGTGCCCTGGAATTCGGGGGCGAGTTCTGTTTGCATCGAGAAGCGCTTCTCTTCTTTTCAAAGATCGGCGTAGAGCCGGCCACGGTTGAAGATGCCCCGCGGGTCGAACTCCCGCTTGAGCGCGGCGTGGATCTTGTGCAGTGCGGGGCTCAGGGCGTCGAAGGCCTCGACACCATCAGGCTGCGCGCCCTCGTGCGCCGCGGCGCGCCGGAACAGCGTGGCATGTCCGCCCGCGGCGCGCGCGGCCTTGCGCACGCTGCCGGCATGGCCGCGCGCAAGCAGGTACCAGCGCTGGCCGCCGTGCCATTCGACAAGGGGCGCCTGCGCGCCGTCGATGGCCAATGCCGGCGCCGTCTGCGGCACCGAGACGCGCCACAGCTCCTGCTCGCGGGTTTGCTCGGCGAAAAAGGGAATGGCCTGGTCGCGCACCGCCGTCCAGCTGGCGGCGGATCCGGCTGCATCGGCGCGTTCGCCGCCAAGATGCCCGCACGCAGCCTCGACGGCCGCCTGCGCGCCGCGCAAGCGCACGTACAACCAGCCCTGGCCCCCCAGCTCCATCCAGCAGCTGGCGTTGAGCGGCAGCGGCTGGCCGCCCCATTCGTTGAGCAGGCGCAGCGCATCGGCCTGGCTGCATTCGAAAGCCAGGGTGGCCTCGGCCGGCGCCACGGGCAGCACCTTGAGGCTGAGCTCGGCAATCACGCCCAGCACACCCAGCGAACCGGCCAGCACGCGCGAGACGTCGTAGCCCGCCACGTTCTTCATCACCTGGCCGCCGAAGGTGAGCAATTCGCCGCGGCCGTTGACCAGGCTGGCACCCAGCACGAAGTCGCGCACCGAGCCCACGCTGGCACGCGACGGCCCCGCCAGGCCGGCTGCCACCATGCCACCGACGGTTGCGCCGCTGCCCTGCTCGCCACCGAAGCGCGGCGGCTCGAAGGCCAGGCACTGGCCCTGCTGCGCCAGCACCGCCTCCAGCTCGGCCAGCGGCGTGCCGGCGCGCACCGTCACCACCAGCTCGCTGGGCTCGTAGCTGCTGATGCCGCTGTGGCCGCGCATGTCCAGCGGCTCGCCGGCGAGCGCGCCGCCGTAGAAGTCCTTGCTGCCGCCGCCGCGGATGCGAAGCGGCGTGCTGCTCGCGCCGGCGGCGCGGATGCGTTCGATGATGTCGTCCAGTGCTGCCATCGTGATCGGGGAGATTTCTTCTTCTAGAAGCGCGGAAGCTCGGGATGCGGCAGGCGCCCGCCGCGCACCAGCTGCTTGCCATACTCGGCGCAGCGCGAGAGCGTGGGAATCACCTTGCCCGGATTGAGCGTGCCCTTGGGATCGAAGGCGCGCTTGATGCCGAACATCTGCTCGTTTTCTTCCGCGCTGAACTGCACGCACATGCTGTTGAGCTTTTCCACGCCCACGCCATGCTCGCCCGACACCGTGCCGCCCATGGCCACGCTGGTCTCGAGGATGTCGGCACCGAAGAGCTCGCAGCGGTGCAGCTCGTCCGGGTCGTTGGCATCGAACAGCACCAACGGGTGCAGGTTGCCGTCGCCGGCGTGGAACACGTTGCAACAGCGCAGGTTGTATTTCTTTTCCATCTCCTGGATGGCCAGGAGAATGTCCGCCAGGCGCTTGCGCGGAATGGTCGAGTCCAGGCACATGTAGTCGGGGCTGATGCGCCCCGAAGCCGGAAAGGCGTTCTTGCGCCCGCTCCAGAACTTCAGGCGCTCGGCCTCGTCCTGGCTCACGGTGATGGCGGTGGCGCCCGAACTGCGCAGCACGTCGCTCATGCGCTGGATTTCTTCTTCCACCTCTTCGGGCGTGCCGTCGGATTCGCACAAGAGGATGGCCTCGGCCGTGAGGTCGTAGCCGGCGTGCACGAAGTCTTCCACCGCCGCCGTCATGGGCTTGTCCATCATCTCCAGGCCCGCGGGAATGATGCCGGCTGCAATCACCGCGGCCACCGCGTCGCCGGCCTTTCGCACGTCGTCGAAGCTGGCCATGATGCAGCGCGCCAGCTGCGGCTTGGGCACCAGCTTGACGGTGACCT
>JAFECZ010000289.1 GCA_018241905.1 Pseudomonadota bacterium | reverse complement strand
GCCGAAGCGATGGTTCTCACCAACCGGGTACTGCCCGACGGCGTGGAGATCGTGGCCATGGCCACCGAGGACGTGGCCGAGGCGGTGCAGCAGGCGCAGGCCGCGCCGGCGGTGGCTCGCGCGCCTGCCGAACCGCCCGCTCCCGAGCCGGCGCCGGCAGCGCCCGTTGTGCCGGCCATGCCGGCCATGCCGGCGGCTGCGATGGCGCCCGCCGTGACTCGCGCTGCGGCTCCCGCCGTGGCCCCGGTCGTGACTCGCGCTGTGGCTCCCGTCGTGACCCCCGCCGTGACCCCCGTCGGCGTGGCGCCAGCCGTAGCGCCCGCTGTTGCCGAAGCGGCCGCACCCAGCATCGCTGCCCAGCCGGACCCCGTGTTGAGCGAACTGCACTCCATGCGAGGCATGCTCGAGGAACAGATGGCCAGCATGGCGTGGAACGAGCAGCAGCGCAAAGATCCGGTGCGCGGCCGCCTGCTGCGCAGCCTGCTGGGGGCGGGCTTCAGCGCGCAGCTGTCGCGCGCCATGCTCGAGCGGCTGCCCACCGGCCAGAGCCATGCCCAGGGCATGGCCTACGTGCGCAGCGAACTGATGCGCGTGATGTCGGTGTGCAAGGACGAAGAAGCACTGCTGGCCGAAGGGGGCGTGTATGCCCTCATGGGGCCCACCGGCGTGGGCAAGACCACCACCACCGCCAAGCTCGCCGCGCGCTGCGTGATGCGCTTCGGCGCCGACAAGATCGCCCTGGTGACCACCGACAGCTACCGCATCGGCGCCTACGAGCAGCTGCGCATCTACGGCCAGCTGCTGGACGTGCCGGTGTACGCGGTGAAGGACGCCACCGACCTGCACCTGGTGCTCAAGGATCTGCGCGAGAAGCACCTGGTGCTGATCGACACCGTGGGCATGAGCCAGCGCGACCGCGCCGTGTCCAACCAGATCGCCATGCTGTGCAGCAGCGAGCGCCCGGTGAAGCGGCTGCTGCTGCTCAACGCCACCAGCCACGGCGACACGCTCAACGAAGTGGTGCATGCCTACCGCAACGGCGCCGGCGGCGGCGAGCTGGCCGGTTGCATCTTCACCAAGATGGACGAGGCCACGCACACCGGCGCGCTGATCGACACCGTGATCCGCCACCGGCTGACCGTGCACTACGTCTCCAGCGGCCAGAAGGTGCCCGAGAACCTGTTGCTGGCCGACCGCGCCCAGCTGGTCGACGGCGTGTTCCAGCCGCGCCGGCACGCGGCGCTGTTCACCGCCACCGAGACCGAGAAGGACCGCAGCGCCGAGGCGGAGATCGCGCAGGCCCAGGCCGAGACTGACCGCCTGCGTGCGCAATACCAGCGGCTCATCCACGCCATGGCGCACGACGCCGAGGCCGTGGCCGACGCAGCCGGTGCGCTGGGCGCCGCCGCGGTGGGCTTCGAGCCTGCACGCGAGCTGTGGCGCCAGGCGCGCGACGGCGGCGCCGACCAGCGCGCCGTGCTGGAGTCGCTGATGACGCTGTCGCGCGGCGAGGTGGCCGCCGGGTGCGAGCGCTACGTGCTCGCCATGAGCGGGCAGTTGGGCCTGCAAGCCAGCGACAGCGGGGACCGCTACACCTGCCAGGCCAGCCTGCTGCTCTCCGACCGCCATGGCCGGCCCGTTGCGGCACCGCGCCAGTGGCTGTCGACGGCCGCCGGCCGCAAGCCGGCCTTGCGGCAGATGCAATGGCTTTGCGAGCAGGACCTGGGCGACAAGACCCTGGTGCACATGCTGCCGCGCCTGCCCGGCGCGGAGCTGATGGGCCAGCTGCAGCAGGTTCGATGGCTGTCGCGCGTGGCGGCTTCCACCTCGGTGATCGACGTGCGAAGCGGCCAGTCGGGCGCGCTGGCGAAACTGGCGCTGGACTTCGGCCCGGCCGTGCGGGTCATGCACAAGGGCAGGCCGGCGCTGCAATCGCAGGCCGAAGCGCTGGTGCGCCTTCGCGCCGGCGCCGAAGATGCGCCGGCCCTGCGCTGCGTGGTCACGCGCCTGGCCGACGCGCGCAGCGGCAAGCTGCTGGCGCAAGGCTACGGCCTGAGCAACCTCGGCAGCGAAGTCGACGCCCGCCAGTTGGCCCAGTGGTTTGCCTGGAGTGCCGAAGCCGAGCCCTGCCTGCGCCTGGTGCGCCAGGGCCTGGCCCTGTGCGGCGGCATGGGCGAGCCGGGCGATCCGCACATGTTCAAGCGCCTGCTCATCGCGGCGCAGGTGGCCACCACCGTGTGGCGGGTGCAGGTTTGCACCGACGCATGGGCGGACGCTGCGCGTGCGCTGCTGGTGCAGCTCACCGGCAAGGCCGTGCGGCCGGGCCGCGCGGTGTCGCCCGGCGTGCTCTTTGCAGGCATGGACAAGCTCTTTGCGCTGCTGGAGGCACTGGGCCCGGACTTCGCCGCCGCCCCCGCGGCAAAGGCCGCGCCGGCAGCAGCCGTTGCCGAACCCAGCCACCACTGAGCCACGTGCGAGAGAGAACGGCATGAGCAAGATCGTGGCCGACCAGGCCGATGGCCTGCGCCGAATGCTGGCGCGCACGCCCACCCGCGTGCTGGCATTTGCCGGCATGCTGCGCGGCATGGGCGTGACCTCCGTGGTCATGAACCTGGCCGCGGCGCTGGCGCAGCAGGGCCGCCAGGTGCTGCTGCTGGACGAGCACCATCCGGCGCCCGAATCGATCATCCACCAGTGGGGCATCGAGCCCGCCGGCAACCTGGCCGATGTGCTGGCGCACCGCATGAGCTGCGATGAAGCCGCGGCGAGCGCGGCCTGCGGCGCCAGCGTGCTGCCGGCCATGGACTGCGCGCAGGTGTTCGATCCGCAGTCGCTGCAGCCGCACCAGGTGGTCCTGATCGATGCCAGGCTGGACACCGGCGGCAACCTGTCGCCGCTGGCCCGCATGGCCGGGGAGGTGGTGGTGGTGCTGCGCGCCGACCCCACGGCCATCACCGCCACCTATGCGGGCATCAAGCGCCTGCACTACGCGCATGCGCTCAAGCAGCTGCGATTCGTGCTCAACGGCATTGCGGACGAAGAGGGCGCGCAGCGCATCGCCCACAACATGGCGCAGGTCGGCAGCCGCTACCTGGGCGTGTCGCTGGAGTCCGCCGGCTGCGTTCGCCGCGATGTGCGCCTGGCCGGCGCGCGGCGGCAGCTGCAGTCGGTGGTGGAGGCCTTTCCGGCCAGCGCCGGTGCCCAGGACATGCGCCGCATCGCGGACGAGATGGGGCAATGGCCCTGGCGCCCGGCCCAAGCGCAGCGCTCGCCCTCGGCGGCCTGCAGCGTGCGGCCCGCGGGCGCACCGGCGCATCGGCGCGCGGCCGTGGCCTGACCACGAGCTCGTCAACAAGAAAAGACAAGTCAAGAGAACAAGGAGCTGCGTGTACACCGCACAGGGAACCATCGACAAATCGCACCTGCTGCACCAGCACCTGCCGCTGGTGCGGCGCATCGCGCTGCAGATGCTGGCCAAGCTGCCCGCCAGCGTGGAGCTGGACGACCTGGTCCAGGTCGGCATGATCGGCCTGCTGGACGCATCGAGCCGCTACGAGGACAACCGCGGCGCCCAGTTCGAGACCTTTGCCAGCCAGCGCATCCGCGGCGCCATGCTCGACGAGCTGCGCGCCAGCGACTGGGGCTCGCGCAACCTGCGGCAGCAGGCCCGCCAGGTGGAGCAGGCCGTGCGCGTGCTGGAGCACCAGCTCGGCCGCCCGCCCAGCGAAGGCGAGATCGCCAGGGAGCTCAAGCTCGGCCTGGCTGCCTACCAGGGGCTGCTGCAGGAAATCCAGGGGGCGCAGCTTCTCTACGTGGAAGACTTTGCGCGCGAGGACGGCGACAACCCGGTGCTGGAGCTGCACTCGCGCGGCTCGAATGGCGACGACCCGTTGCAGGCGCTGATGGAGAGCGGCTTTCGCGCCGAGCTGGTGGAGGCCATCCGCAACCTGCCGGAGCGCGACCAGTTGCTGCTCAACCTCTACTACGAGGAAGAGCTGAACCTGCGCGAGATCGGGGCCATTCTCGAAGTGAGCCAGAGCCGGGTGTGCCAGCTGCACACGCAGGCGATCAGCCGGCTGCGGGCAAGCCTGAAGGACTTGCTGTAGCAGCCGGCCAGCGGGCAAGAATAGACGCGCGAACGCCCTGGTCCGGCCAGGGCGCAATGCTCAGGCGCGGCCCGGCATGAACGCCGTGTCGCCCGGCCTGCCCGCCAGGTGCAGCGTGCTCTGCGCCGGCGCGGCCTGCGCCACCAGTTGCCCCTTGCGAAACACCTTCAGCCGCGTGGCCCGCAACCGGATCGCCTCGACCGGGTCGCGCGCGTGCAGCATCACGAAGCTCGCATCGCATCCTGCTTCGAGCCCGTAGCCCTTGAGCCCCAAGATGCGCGCCGCATTGGTGGTGACGGCATCGAAGCACTGCCGGATACCGGCCTGGCTCGTCATCTGCGCCACGTGCAAGCCCATGTGCGCCACTTCCAGCATGTCGCCCGAGCCCATGCCGTACCACGGGTCCATCACGCAGTCGTGCCCGAATGCGACGTTCACGCCCGCAGCCATGAGCTCGGGCACGCGCGTCATGCCGCGGCGCTTGGGATACGTGTCGTGGCGCCCCTGCAGCGTGATGTTGATGAGCGGGTTGGCAATGACGCTGACCTGCGCCTCGGCAATGAGCGGCAGCAGCTTGCTGACGTAGTAGTTGTCCATGCTGTGCATGGAGGTGCAATGCGAGCCCGTGACGCGGCCGTGCAGGCCCAGCCGCTGCGCCTCGAAGGCCAGGGTCTCGATGTGGCGCGAGTGCGGGTCGTCCGATTCGTCGCAGTGCATGTCCACCGGCAGGCCGCGCTCGGCGGCCAGCTCGCACAAGAGCTTCACGCTGGCGGCGCCGTCGGCCATGGTGCGTTCGAAATGCGGAATGCCGCCCACTACGTCCACGCCCATGTCCAGCGCGCGCTTGAGGTTCTGCACGCCGCCGGGGCTGCGCAGGACGCCGTCTTGCGGAAAGGCCACCAGTTGCAGGTCGAGGTAAGGCGCGACGCGGCGCTTGACCTCCAGCAGGGCTTGTACCGGCAATAGGCTGGGATCGCTGGTGTCCACATGCGAGCGGATGGCCAGCAGTCCCTTGGCCACTGCCCAGTCGCAGTAGGCGAGGGCGCGTTCGATCAGCGCCTCGGCCGTGAGCAGCGGCTTGAGCTCGCCCCACAGCGCGATGCCTTCCAGCAGCGTGCCGCTCTGGTTGACGCGCGGCAGGCCGTAGCTGAGCGTGGCGTCCATGTGGAAATGCGGGTCGACGAAATGGGGTGCGACCAACATGCCGCCGGCGTCGAGCGCTTGTGCAGCAGGTGCATCCAGGCCGGCCGTGACTTCGGCAATGCGGCCGCCTTGCACGGCGATGGACATGCCCGTGCGGCCGTCGGGCAGGGTGGCGTTGCGTACGAGCAGGTCAAGCATGGTGTGCCCTAGGCCTTGGCGTTGCCCGGGTAGCGCTGGAACAGCTTGGAGCCGCCATCGGGGGTGAGCAGCAGCACGTCGAAGGGGGCCTTGCGGTTGTCGTACGCCGGCCCGTCCATGCCCGGCGAGCCCACCGGCATGCCCGGCACGGCCAGGCCGATGGCAGCGGGCTTCTCTTTCAGCAGGCGCTGGATGTCCTGCGCAGGCACGTGCCCCTCGATGGCATAGCCGCCCACCAGGGTGCGGCGGGAGATGGATGTCTTGTTCGTCATGCTTCGAATGTCTTCCTTGGGGTTGGCGCTAGCGCTCTCCCTTTCGGTACGGCTTCATCAGTGCCTGCGGATAGCTCGCCTTGCGGGCCACCAGCACCAGCGCCAGGATCGAAAGAAGATAGGGCAGCATCAGGTAGAGCTGATAAGGCAGCACCGCGTTCCCCGATTGCTGCAGCCGCAGCTGCAAGGCGTCGAAGAACGCGAAGAGCAGGGCGCCCAGCAGCGCCTTGCCCGGCCGCCACGAGGCGAACACGACCAGCGCCACGCAGATCCACCCCCGGCCGTTGACCATGTTGAAGAAGAAGGCGTTGAAGGCCGACAGGGTGAGGAAGGCGCCGGCCACGCCCATCAGCGCCGAGCCGGCCACGATGGCGCCGGTGCGCACCGCGGCCACCGACACGCCCTGGCCCTCGGCCGCCTGCGGGTTCTCACCCACCATGCGCAGCGCCAGGCCCAGCGGCGTGCGGTAGAGCACGTAGGCCAGCACGGGCACCAGCACAATGGCCAGCAGCGTGAGCGCCGTCTGCGCCGACAGCACCGGAATCGGCAGCCAGTCCATGGGCGCAAAGGGCGTGATGGTCGGCGGCGTGTTCACCTTCGGAAAACTCACCCGGTAGCCGTAGTAGCTCAGCGCCGTGGCCAGCAGCGTGATGCCCAGGCCCGAGACGTGCTGCGACAGGGCCAGCCCCACGGTCAGCAACGCGTGCAGCAGGCCGAAAGCCGCGCCCGTGAGCGCTGCCACAGCCACGCCGCACCACAGCGGCGCACCGGCGTACACCGCCAGCCAGCCCGCAAAGGCGCCTGCCACCATGATCCCCTCGATGCCCAGGTTGAGCACGCCGGCGCGTTCGCACAGCAGCACGCCCAGGGTTCCCAGCACCAGCGGCGTGGCAATGCGCAACACGGCCACCCAGAAGGCGGCGTTGCCAAGAATGTCGAGCAGTTCGTTCATTTCAGTGCCGCCCGGCCGCCCGTAGGCGCTGAAGCGCCCCCTTGGGGGGCAGCGATACGCGTAGCGATGAGCGTGGGG
>JAFECZ010000288.1 GCA_018241905.1 Pseudomonadota bacterium | reverse complement strand
GCGTCAGGTCGTAGAACAGGTACAGCGTGCCCAGCGTGCCGGCCACGCTGCGCTCGTAGGTCACGTAGAAATCCTGCGACAGGCGCTTGCCCACCGTCACCGATGAATCGTGCAGTTCGCCGTTGGAGCTGGGGCCCTTGAAGCCGATCTCGTCCAGCCCGAAGCGGCTGGCCAGGCTGCCGCTGCTGGGGTCGGCGCCCAGCTTGCCCAGCAGCGCGAGTGCCGCCTGCTGCATCAGGATGGCTTCGCCGCCGTTGGCCGCCGACGCGCGGCCCAGCATGATCCACGACAGCGTCTCCGCATCCGACAGCGGCGGCTCGGAATAGAGCGTGACGCGCGGCGCATTGGCCGTGCCGCGGATCTGCACGCCCGCGCGCTGGCTGAGGTTGGGCCGGATGGCCAGCACGTCCAGCTGCGGGTTGTCGTACGGACCGTTGAAGCGCAGCACGCCGGTTTCCACGTTCAGCTGCTGGCCGTAGGCGCGGTACATGCCGCTGGCCGTGCGCAACTCGCCCGTGATGCGCGGCGGAGTGCCGGTGGCGCCGGCTCGGATGTCCAGTTGCCCCTCCAGGCGCGTGGTGATGCCGTGGCCCTGCACGGCAAAGTCCTTGCCGAAATCCAGCGCGATCTGGATGTCGGGCGGGCGGGCGGTCTGCGGGTTGTTCACCGCGGCCTCTTGCGCACCCTTTTCCCGCGCACGCTCCGCAGCTTCGGCCGCTTCGCGCTCCTTGGCGGCCGATCGCACCACTACGTCGCTGCCGAGGCTGGGGGCGGTGTCGGGCGGCAGGATGATGACGCCGCGGTCGGTGCGCAACTGGCCGCGCACCGTGATCTGCCGGTCTTGCAGCCTGGCTTGCATGTCGCCCGACAGCGTGACCTGGCGGTCGCTTCGCACCAGCACGCGCAGCGCGCGGATCTGGCCCTGCAGGTCCATTCGGATGCCGCTTGCGCCCGGGGTGCTGATGGGTTCGCCCCAGTTCGCGGTGCCGCGCAGGGTGAATTCGCCGCCGTCGGCCGCGGCCTCGCTCGCCACCGTGCTCAGGTTGCCGCTGCGTCCCGGAATGCGCACCTTGCTGCCCGGCCCCCCATGCAGGGTGAATTCGTCTACCGTCAGCTGACGGCCGCTGAGCGTGGCGCGCAGCCGGCCGTCGCGCAGGTCCAGGCCTTCCACGGCGGCACGCAGCGAGAGTTCGTCGGCCGCCAGGCGGCCGTTCCAATTGGGCGCGTCGCGGCTGCCCGACAGCGCCAGCGATGCTTCCAGCGTGCCGCCCACGCGCCAGCCCGGCGGCGCAAGCATGGACCACACGCCCAGCTTGGGCATGCGCGCGTCCAGCTGGCCCGACAGCGGCGCATTGTCCGGCCAGCGCCAGCCGGCGCCGTCCTTGGCCAGCTTGGTCGACGCCTGCGCCTTGACCACGCCCGCGCGTTCCGAATCCCACACCAGGTTGGCGCGCAGCGTGTCGCCGTCGGTGTCCACCACCAGCTCCGACTGGCGAAGGCCTGCGGGCGTGCTGGGCCCGTCGCGTCCGGCGGTGTCGCCGTCGGTGGTGATTTCGGCCCGCGTGCCCGTGCCGGTGCTGCGCACGCGGCGCACCATCGCGGCCTCGCCGGCCTGCACGCGGATGTCGCCGCCGGCGCGGGCCAGGCGCACATGGGCCTTCAGGTGGTCGCCAGCGTCGATGTCCCACTCGCCGTCGAAGAGCAGGTCGCCGCTCACGCCCATCTCCTTGAGCGTGCCGGGGCCCACGGCCTGCGCCCATGCCATCGGCAGGCCCTGCATCTTGCCGGCCGTCTGCAGCCGCCAGGCGCGGCGCGTGGCTGGGCCGCTCTGGCTGAAGCGCGTGGGCTGCCATTCCAGCCGCACGTTGCCGGGCACCGGGCCGGTGATGAGCGCCACGCCGCCGCTTCCTTGCAGTTGCAGGTTGTCGGTCTCGCTGCGAAGGCTGGCCGACCAGGCGCGCTGCAGGGCGATCTTCCACGGGGGCGGCGCATTGCGCGTGTTGGGGCGCACCTGCGCTTCGAGCTTGGCGATCTCGGCGCGCCATTGGCGCGCGCGTTCCAGTCCGCCGTTGCCTTGCAGCGCCAGGCTTGCCTGCCGCAGGGGGGAAACCGCATCGCCCTTGAGTTCGACGGTGGCGCGCGCCAGGCTGCCGTCCAGCGAGGCGCGCAGGTCGCGAAGCTGCCAGCGCTCGGCCGCGCCTTCGGGCTGCCACGCAAAGCGCGGGGCCACCAGCTGCGCATTCAGCGTGGGCTCGGCGCTGCCGCGCGGGGCGGGCTGCTCGGGCGCGGACAGGCGCTGCTGCAAGGTCTGCCAGCCGCCCGTGAGCTTGGCCTGCAGCGTGGCGCTGCCTTGCAGGTCCAGGTCTGCCAGCGCGCTGCGCAGGCCGGGCAGTTTCTCGATCCAGTCCTGCAGCGCGCCGGCATCGCCCACCTTGGCGTCGAGCTGGCCCTGGCCCTTGGTGGGCGCCATGTCCGCCTGCACGCGGGCTTCGAGTCCGGGGGCGACCAGCTTCAGCGTTCCTTCGCCCGACTGGGCTTCGGGCCGCGCGCGAACCTGGCCGTCGAGCTGCGCGCCGGCCGCCTCGATGCGCAGGTCGGAAAGGGTCAGCAGAGCGTCGTGCCAGTTGCCGTGCGCTGCCACGCGGTCGATCGGCAGGCCTTCGAGCGAATCGCGCGCAGCCTTGGCGCCGGCGCCGCCGCGCGCGCGCAGGTCGGCCGAGAACTCGATGCGGCCACCTTCCTTCTGGCGTGCCTCGAGCTTGCCCTCGACCGGGGCGCCCGCCAGCTGCGAGTACAGCTGCGACAGGTGCACGCGCCGGACCTCGATGCTGGCCTGCCAGGGGTCGGGTGCGGGCTGCCAGCTGCCCTTGCCCTGGATGTGTCCGCCGCCGGCGGCAATGTCCAGCTCGGGAACGGTCCACTCGTGCCCGTCGAAGCTGGCCTTGGCCTGCAGTTGTTCCACCGGCAGTTGGCCCTCGTCCCAGGGGCCGGGGCGGTGGTTGCGCAGGTCGGCCGTGCCTTGCCAGCCCTGCTCGCCAAGCGTGGCATCGGGCCCCGCGTGGACTTCGCCGGTCAGCAGCGTGGCGGGCGCTTCGGGCCAGAGCCGCGCCAGGTCGACTTCCTTGAGGTCCGCATCGACGCGGACGACGGGCTGCGCCTGCCAGGGCGCGAGTTCGGCGCTCAACGCGGCCTGCATGCCGGCCGCGTCTTCGGCCGGCTCGATGCCGGCCTTGAGCTGCAAGCGCGCATCGGCGCCGGCCAGCTGGCCTTGCAGCTGGGCTTGCGCCTTCACGTCGAGGCTGCGCTGTGCGTCCAGCGGCGCCTTTACCTGGCCGTCGACCTGGGCATGCAGCGCCATCGGCGCCGCCCCCTGGAGTTGCACCTGCGCGGCGTAGTGGCCATCGGCCAGGTCCACGCCGTCCACCTTGAGCCGATGCTCACCGGCCTCGTAGCGGTAGCTGCCGGCCAGGCCCGATGCCACCACTTCCGGTGGGCCGGCCCAGCGCAGCATGTCGATCTTGAAAGGAAGCTCGATGGACAGCGGCAGCACCACCTGCTGCAGCGGCTCCGGCGGCGGGCTGTTCTCGGGCTTGGGGCCGATGGGCTCGATGTCCAGCCGCGCCACATGCACTTCGCCCAGCGACAGCTTTCGGTCGAGCAGCGCGGGCAGGTGCCAGCCGATGTTCGCGTCGTGCACTTCCACCGCCAGCGTGGGGCTCTGCCAGCGCAGGCGGCCGATGTGTCCGCCGGCCAGCAGCGAGCCTTCGACGTCTTCGTGCGTCAGCTGTTGCCCGGCGGGCATGTAGCGTGCGGCTTGCGTCAGCGCAAAGGCCAGCGACTGGTTCGAGCCGATCCACCACCAGGCAAGCGCCAGCAGGACGGCCACCAGGGCCAGCAGTCCGCCGGCGCTCCAGGTCAGGGCTCGCACGACGCGCCTGCCGCGGGAACGCGGTGGTGGCGGTGGAGGAGGTGGCGGCGGCGCCACCGGTGCTGGCGCGTTGGCTGGCGGGAGGGTCTCGTCGGTCATCTGCCTCTCGCCCGTCCTAGAAGGTGAAGCCGAAGCGCAGGTGCAGGCGCACGGACTTCACGTCCACGCCGTAGGCCAGGTCGGCCTGCACCGGCCCCACCGGGCTGCGCCAGCGCACGCCCACGCCCGTGCCCACCTTGAGCTGGCCCAGGTCGCCGATCTGGTCGGCCACCGCGCCCGCGTCGACGAAGGCCACGCCCTCGAAGTCGCTGAGCTTGCCATCCCGCACGATGGGCTGCTGCCATTCGACGCTGGCCACGTTCATGTAGCGGCCGGCCTGGATGCGGCCCGAGGCGTTCACCACGCCGATTTGCCGGTAGCTGTAGCCGCGCACGGTGGTGTCGCCGCCGGTCAGGAATTCAAGCGGCTGCGGTATCTGCGCCTCGTCCTTGGCATTGACGCCGCCGGCCTCGGCGCGCAGGGCCAGGCGCGGGCGGCGCGCCGCCATTTGCGGATCGGCATCCGAGCCGATGGGGAAGATGCCCAGCCAGCGCCCGTAGGCCCGCAGGAAGGGCAGGCGTTCGCCCAGCAGCGTGTAGCCCGCGCCCAGCTCCAGCGCCAGGCCGTTGCCCTTGGAGGGCGCGGCGGGATTGTCGAAATAGCGCCCGGTCCAGGCCCAGTTGAGGCTGACGGCCGCGCCCGAAGGCGGCGGGTCGACGCCCTTGCTCACCGAGTAGTCGTATTGCAGGTAGACGCTGCGGTCGATGCGGTCGCCCGCACGGCTGCGGCCGGTGCGCCAGCGTGCGCTGTCCACCGTGTAGTCGCCGGCATTGTTGTCGCGCTGCAGCTGCGCCAGGTTGAACCAGCGCCAGCCCGATTCGGCGGGCAGGCCGGTCCACTCGGTGTTCAGCAGCTGCGTGTTCTTGTCGTAGGAAAAGCGCGTGACGGCGCGCCACTCCAGCTCGGGGATCTTGTTGTGGATGTGGTCCACCGACACGCGCGGCCCGCTGTCGGAGGTGAAGCCCACGCCCAGCACCACCTTCTGCAGCGGCGCCTCGCGCACCTGCGCGGTGACGGGCGCGGCCTGCGGGTCGGTGCCCTCGTCGGTGTTCATCGTGAGAAAGACCGAGTCGTAGTAGCCGCTGCTGGCCAGGCGCAGCTGCGCGTCGAGCAGCTTCTGCTGGTCGTAGTCCTCGCCGCTGGGAACGCGCGCGATGCGGCGCGCGGCCTCGGCGTCGTAGCGCTGCGCGCCGTTGATGGTGAGCGGACCGAAGCGATAGGCCGGCCCCGAGTCGTAACCCACCTGCAGTTCGGCACGCGACTGGTCGGCATCGATGTCGGCCTTGCTGCTGGCAATGCGTGCGGTCGGATAGCGCTTGGCAGACAGCGTGCGCAGCCCGAAGGTCTTGGCCGATTCCCAGGCGGGCTGGGTGAAGATCTGGCCCGGCGGCAGCTTCCAGCCGGTGTGGACTTCCTGGCGCTGCGCCTGGTCGCGCGCGTCGCCGGCCACGGGGCCTGCGAAGTCGATCTGCACCTTGTCGACCTTGGTGGGCGGCCCGGGCTCGACCTCGACGTGGATGGTGCGCGGCGCCTTGTCGCTGTCGGGCGTTTCCTTCAGCTCCAGCGTGATGGTGGGCGTGAAGTAGCCCAGGGTGCCCAGCAATTCGCGGGCATTGCCCTCGGCCGCCACCATGAGGCGCGACACCTCGCTGGCCGCCAGGTCGTCGAGCTTGCGGTAGCGCTGCAGGTCCAGGTGCTTCTGCAAGTACTCGGTCACGTCCTTGTTGGGCGAACTCACTTCGAGCGTGAAGGCGTCGCGGGCGTCCTTGCGTTCTTCGCCGGCGCCGCCGGTGGTGAGGGCGGCCTCGTTGCCGGCGGCAGCCGCTTCGTCTTCGCTTTTGGCTTTCGGCAGCAAGCTGCACCCCTGCAGCAGGAGCGCACAAGTCAAAAGCAAGAGCGCCGGCCAGAACGCCGGCGCACGGAAGGAAGCCACCCTGAGCATCGGGTCGATTCTGACATTGCCCGCGGATCGACCCGGGCGGAAATCTCAACCGGCCCGCAGGTCTACTTCAGGCTTGCTTATTTGGTAAGCAAGCGCATCGCGTCTTCCAGCCCGCGCAGGGTGAGCGGGAACATGCGGTGCGACATGAGCTGCTGCACGAC
Source organism: Pseudomonadota bacterium (assembly GCA_018241905.1). GTDB lineage: Bacteria > Pseudomonadota > Gammaproteobacteria > Burkholderiales > Burkholderiaceae_C > Variovorax. Next base: position 624 of record JAFECZ010000288.1, on the reverse strand, counting down.
GGCAATGCTCTGGCGGTACTGCCACACGCCCTGCGGCTCGGGGTTGATCCAGGCGAACTTGGGAAAAGCGTGCGTCAGGCGCTGCAGCCATTCGGCACCGGCTTCCTCGTTGTTGTATTCGACGCTGCCGCCGGGCTGCAGGATCTCGTAGGGGCTCATGGTGGCGTCGCCCACGAAGATCAGCTTGTAGTCCTTGTTGTACTTGCGGATGATGTCCCAGGTGGGGAACTTCTCCGAGAAGCGGCGGCGGTTGTTCTTCCACATGAAGTCGTACACGCAGTTGTGGAAGTAATAGAACTCCAGGTGCTTGAACTCGGTCTTCACGGCCGAGAAGAGTTCTTCCACCCGCTGGATGTGCTCGTCCATGGTGCCGCCCACGTCCATGAGCAGCAGCACCTTCACGTTGTTGTGGCGCTCGGGCCGCATCTTGATGTCGAGGTAGCCGGCGTTGGCGGCGGTGCGGCTGATGGTCTCGTCCAGGTCCAGTTCGTCCTCGTGGCCTTCGCGCGCGAACTTGCGCAGCCGCCGCAGCGCGACCTTGATGTTGCGCGTGCCCAGCTCCTGCGTGTCGTCGTAGTCCTTGAAGGCGCGCTGGTCCCACACCTTCACGGCGCTCTTGTTCTT
>JAFECZ010000287.1 GCA_018241905.1 Pseudomonadota bacterium | reverse complement strand
CCTCGGCAAGCTGCGCGTGGGAGAAGACGTTCCAGAAATTCTCTCGTGCGACCTTGCTTCCGAACAGGGCGCGCAGGCCACCATCAAGGACGGCATGGCCCATTGCGAGTCGGTGCGCGACTATGTGTCGCGCGACCTGCTGCAGAAGATCCTCGACGACACCGAGGAGCACATCGACTTCCTCGAAACCCAGATCGATCTGGTGGGCAAGGTAGGGCTGCAGAACTACCTTCAGTCGCAAATGGGCGAGATCGAGTAAGGCTCAATCGGCAAAGCACGTCTTCATAAGAGCAAGGGGCCTTCGGGCCCCTTTTTCTTTTGCACGCGCGATGCAAGCCTCCCGGATACCGGCAACGCCCTGACTCTCTGCATAGTTATTGCAAATGCGATGAATTCGTATTTATAATCGCCGCACACCATCAACAGCCAGCCAGTCCTCGCTCCTTCGCCATGATCGTCTGTGTTTGCCGTCGAGTCTCTGACCGTGAAATTGCTCGCCATGCGCGCGCCGGAATGAGCTTTGACGAAGTCCAGCTCGAACTCGGCGTTGCCACCCAGTGTGGCCAGTGCGAAGGATGCGCGCGGGATGTCGTTGCCCAGTGCAACGCTTCGCACCCGGTCGCCGCCCTGCACTGCGACGCCAATCCGGTTGCCATCCAGCTTGCCAGCTCGATCACGGAAAGTCGGGCATGGCACTCTTCGCTGTCGGTTGCAGCTTGATCCTGGTTCTCGGGGCAACCTGGTGGATCTTTCATAAATAGCAGCCCCCGCCGGCTGCTGCTGGCGGACACTTCGCGTGTCCGCGTCTAGTCATATGGCTCATCGTGTCTGATCGCTACCAATCGACGCCGACCGGGATCTCGCGCAATGCCCTGATCGTCGGCGGCGTGGTGCTGCTTCATGTGGCCGCGCTGTGGGCGCTCCAATCGGGTCTCTTGCGCCGCGCCGCGGAAGTGGTGCTGCCCGAGGTGATCATGACGGAGTTCATCGACCCGCCCAAGCCGGTCGAACCACCTCCCCCGCCGCCGCCTGCGCCTCCCCAGCCCAAGCGGGAAATCATCAAGACGCCGCCTCCTCCGCGGCCCCTGGCCATTCGGGATCCGAAACCTGCGCCCGCTGCGCCGGTCGGCGTTGTCGAGCCGCAGCCGCCCGCCCCGGCAGTTTCCCCACCTGCCCCCCCCGCTCCACCGGCACCAGCCCCGACGCCCCCAGCACCGCCTGCTGCCGTTCAGCTTCCCAGTACGGATGCCGACTACGCGCAGAGCTGCCGGCCCGTGTATCCGTCGATGAGCAAGCGGCTAAGCGAACAAGGCCGTGTCGTGGTCAAGGTGGTGGTGGGCGCCGATGGCTCGCCCAAGCAGGTCGAGATCAAGAAATCGAGCGGATTCGACCGCCTCGACGAAGCCGCACGCGAAGCCATGCTGCGCTGCCGCTTCGTGCCGGGAAAGGTCAACGGCGTGGCCCAGTCGATGGCCTATGACGCGCCGGTCAATTTCGTCCTCAACAACAACTGAACTTCCCTGGAGTAGCTTCGTATGGAAACCCAATTCGGTCTCTTGCACTTGTGGGCGCAAGGTGACCTCGTCACCAAGGCCGTCGCGCTGCTGCTGCTGGGCATGTCGCTGGCGTCATGGATCGTCATCCTGATCAAGGCGCTGGACATCGTTCGCTACAAGCGCCAGGCCCGCCGCTCCTCCGACTTCTGGCACAGCGAAGACTTTGCCACCGCCATGGAAAAGCTCGGCAAGGACAACAGCAACCCCTTCCGCGCGCTGGCGCTGGAAGGCCGTGAAGCAACGGCCCACCATCGCAACACCAAGGCCCACTTGCACGACACGCTGGATGTGAGCGACTGGGTGACGCGCTCGCTGCGCAATGCCATCGACGAATTCACCGCGCGCATCCAGAGCGGCCTGGCCATCCTGGCATCGGTGGGCTCCACGGCGCCGTTCATCGGCCTCTTCGGCACGGTGTGGGGCATCTATCACGCGCTCATGAGCATCGGCACGGCCGGGCAGGCCACCATCGACAAGGTGGCCGGCCCGATCGGCGAAGCGCTGGTCATGACGGCCCTGGGCCTGGCCGTCGCCATTCCCGCGGTCCTGGGCTACAACGCACTGGTGCGTGGCAACAAGTTCGTGCTGACCAAGCTCAACAGCTTCGCGCACGATCTGCACGCCTACTTCGTCACCGGCGCCCGCGTGCAGGCCGGCGGCGGCAGCGCCAGCGAATCGACCGTGGTCGCGCTCAAGAAAGGCTGAACGCCATGGCCTTCGGGACGCAAGACGATACCGATGACGTGATGAACGAAATCAACATGACGCCGCTGGTCGACGTCATGCTGGTGCTGCTCATCATCTTCATCATCACCGTGCCGGTGATGAAGCACGCCGTGAACATCGACCTGCCGCGCGCCAGCAGCGAGCGCGAGCAGACCAAGCCGGACAACATCCTGTTCAGCGTGGCGGCCGACGGCAGCTACTTCTGGAACGAACAGAAGATCAGCGACGCAGAATTTGCCAGCCGCCTGGCCACCGAAGCTGCCAAGGAGCCGCAGCCCGAGTTGCACATCCGTGGCGACAAGGAGGCGCGCTACGAGCGAGTGGCACAGGCCATGTCGCTGGCGCGCGAGGCCGGCGTGCACAAGATCGGCTTCATCACCGAGCCCAAGCCGCAGCAGTAGGCGAGCAATCGTTTCGCATTTTTTTCTATCGGATCGATTGACTTTTAAATGCGAACCATTATCATTTAGCCATCGACACCGCCAAAGTTCGCCTGTCTTATGCAATCCACCCTGACTTCCATCAACGCCATCCATCGCCCGATGTCCGTCGCTGACGGATCGAATGAGCTTGCGTCCGCCGACCGGCCGGCCGCCCTGGTGGAAAGTACCGAACTGCTGCGTGGCAACAAGACGGTCGGCATTCTGCACAACGGCTCGCTCTACCGTTTGCAAGCCACCAAACTCGGCAAGCTGATCCTCACCAAATAGACGGATCAGCCCGCCCCGGTTTCATCGTGGGGCGACTTGAGGGGATCTTTCTCCAAGGGTCGTTTTTTGCTAGCCAAAGGTTCGCCGCCGCCAAGCATTTTTTTCCTCACGCTACCCACAAAAAAAGCCGCCGACCACGAAGGTCGGCGGCTTTTTGCTTTCGCTTGTCGGGATCAGAGGCCGAGGGCTGCGATGCCTGCGCGGGCGATCTGCGCATCCTCGTTCGACTTGACGCCGCTCACACCCACGGCACCGATCACCTGGCCGTCCTTGACGATCGGCACGCCGCCTTCGAGCAGGCCCTGAACGCCAGGCGCCGTCAGGAAGGCCGTGCGGCCGCCATTGATGATGTCTTCATAGCCCTTGCTTTCGCGGCGGCCCATGGCGGCCGTGTGGGCCTTTGCCGGTGCGATGTGGGAGGACAGGGCAGCGGCGCCGTCCAGGCGCTGCAGCCACAGCAGGTTGCCCGCGTCGTCGGAAATGGCGATGGTCACGGCCCAGTTGTTCTTGAGTGCTTCGGCTTCGGCCGCGGCGGCAATGGCCTTGACGTCGGCCAGTTCGAGGTAGTGCTTGGTCTTCATGAGGTCGCTCTGCAAAGTCGGGAAAACCTACGAGCATAACGCCCCGCCGAAGCAGTAGCCCTACAAACTGTAGGAACAGCGCATAGCGGTTAATTGGCGAGGCGCCCTTGCAGTTGCCTAGAATCGTCCTCACCTGTCGATACGGCAGCTTACAAGGAGATCTGATCCATGAACGAACGAGTCACCACCCTGGACACTTCGCAAGGTTACGGGCTCAGCCTGGACCAGGCGCAGCGTCAGCGCGTCCTGCGCAACACCTATTGGCTGCTGGCCCTGAGCCTCATCCCGACGGTGCTGGGGGCCTGGCTGGGCGTGGCCACCGGCATCACCCGCTCGCTGACAGGCGGCCTGGGCATGATCGTCTTCCTCGGCGGCGCCTTTGGATTCATGTTCGCCATCGAGAAGACCAAGAACTCCGGCGCCGGCGTGCCGGTTCTGCTGGGCTTCACTTTCTTCATGGGCCTGATGCTCTCGCGAATGATCGCGGCCGTGCTGGGCTTCAAGAATGGTTCCGAACTGGTAATGACGGCCTTTGGCGGCACGGCTGGTGTGTTCCTGGTCATGGCGTCGCTGGCGACGGTTATCAAGCGCGACCTGTCGGGCCTGGGCAAGTGGCTTTTCGTCGGCGCGCTGGTCCTGATGGTGGGTGCCGTCATCAACGTGTTCGTCGGCTCCCCGGCCGGCATGGCAGCCATCTCGGTGGCGGCCATCGGCATCTTCTCGGCCTACATGCTCTATGACCTGAAGCAGATCATCGACGGCGGCGAGACCAACTACATCAGCGCCACGCTGGCGTTGTACCTGGACCTGTTCAACGTGTTCCAGAGCCTGCTGGCGCTGCTGGGCATCTTCGGCGGCGAACGCGACTGACCGCGGCCTCGCGCTGCAACGAAAAAAGGGCCCCGCGGGGCCCTTTTTCTTTGCCTGCAGCCGCTCTTCGCCTACTGCGCCAGGTCGAATACCGCCATCGACTCCACGTGCGCAGTGTGGGGGAACATGTTGATCACGCCCGCGTGCGTGCAGCGATAGCCGGCCTGGTGGACCAGCAGCCCGGCGTCGCGGGCCAGCGTGGCCGGATTGCAGCTCACGTAGACGATGCGCCGTGGCGGCTGCCACCCGCCGGGTGCGGGCGCCTCCTCCGGGTGCGCCAGGCGCTGCTGGTGCAAGTCGGCCAGCGCCTTGGCCAGCGCGAAGGCGCCTTCGCGCGGGGGATCGACCAGCCAGCGATGCGCATAGCCGTCGCGCACCAGCATCTCGGGCGTCATGTCGAACAGGTTGCGCGCGACAAAGGTGGTCGGGCAGAAACTGCGACCCTCGCCTGCGGCCGACTTGTTGGCCTCGTAGTTGTCGGTGGCGCGGCCCACCAGCGTGTCGCTGCCTTCGATGCCGAGCACTTCGCTCGCCTGCGTGGCCAGGGGCAGGGTGAAGTTGCCCAGGCCGCAGAACCAGTCGATCACGCGCTCATCCTTTTGCACGTCGAGCAATCGCAACGCACGCGTCACCAGCGCCCGGTTGATGTGCGGGTTGACCTGGGTGAAATCGGTGGGCTTGAAGGGCATGCGCACGCCGAAGTCCGGCAACTCGTAGTGCAGCGCAGGGCTGGCCGCGTCGAGCAGCTGGACCGTGTCGGGCCCCTTGGGCTGCAGCCACCATTGCACGCCTTCGTTAGCCTGGGCAAAGGCCCTGAGGCGCTCGATGTCGCCCTTGGACAGCGGCTCCAGGTGGCGCAGCACCAGCGCGATCACGCCCAGTTGCGTCGACCCCGGCGCGTCGCCGCACGCCAGTTCGATCTGCGGGCAGGTCTCGCGCGCATCGAGCGAACCGATCAGCGCGCGCAGCGGCACCAGCATGTCGCTCACCCGCTCGGGCAGCACCGGGCACACCGTCATGTCGGCGATGTAGCGGCTCTTGCGCTCGTGAAAGCCGATCAGCACCACGCCCTTCTTGATCACATGCCGCACGGACAGGCGGGCACGGTAGCGGTAGTGCCAGGCCGGCCCCTCGAGCGGGCGCAGCATGTTCTCGGGCTTGACCTTGCCCAGGTGCCAGAGCTGGTCCTCGAGCGCACGCTGCTTCACCGCCACCTGGGCGGACGCCTCGAGGTGCTGCATCTTGCAGCCCCCGCAGGCGCCGGCGTGCAGGCCGAAATGCGGGCAGCCGGCTCGCACGCGCTGCGAAGACTCGCGCCGCGTGGCCGTCAGCACGCCCTGCTCCCAGTTGTTCTTCGTGCGCAGCAGCTTGAACTGCACTTCCTCGAAGGGCAGCGCGCCTTCGATGAACACCACCTTGCCGTCGGGCCTGCGAGCCACGCCCTGTGCGTCCAGGTCCAGCGATTCGACCTGCAGCCAGTCGCCATCTTCGTGGGATGCCGCGTCTTTTTTCTGTTTGGAATCCGTCATGCCTCGATTGTCTCAGGCGCCCGAAGGCGGTACGACGGAGGCCGGCTAGAACAGGGCGTCGCGCCCCACGCCGGAACGCGCCAGCTGACGCCGCATCTTCGCCAGCGCCTCGTTCTGGATCTGGCGCACGCGCTCGCGGGTCAGGCCCAGCCGTACGCTCAGGACCTCCAGCGTCTCCGGCTCCCGGTCATGCAAGCCGTATCGGCCTTCCAGCACTTCGCGCTCGCGCTCGCTGAGCGCCTGGACCCACTGGTCGAGCAGGCGCTCGACCTCGCGCGACTGCGCCACGCCGGTCGGATCGCCCTCTTCGTCTTCCGATGCCACGGTGTCGGCCAGGGTGAAGCCAGGCTCGCCATGATCGCCGCCCGCATCCAGCGAACGCGGCGCTTCGGCCAGTGCCAGGAGTTCTGCAACCTCCTGTGCATCGCGCCCCAGAAGCGCCGCCACGTCTTCCACGCGGACACCATCGGGGCGGCTTTCCGCGAACTTCGGGTCGGCCTCCAGCGAGCGGCGCGCGCGCAGGACTTGCTGCAGCTCGCGCACCACGTGCACCGGCAGCCGTATGGCGCGGCTTTGCATCATGGCGGCACGCTCGACCGACTGGCGGATCCACCAGGTGGCGTAGGTCGAGAATCGAAAACCTCGTTCGGGCTCGAACTTGGTGATGGCGTGCATCAGGCCCAGGTTGCCTTCTTCGATGAGATCGATCAACGGCACGCCGCGGCCAAGGTAGCCCTTGGCCCCCTCCACCACCACCCGCCGCCCGCGCCCCACCCCGCCCTCCCCC
>JAFECZ010000286.1 GCA_018241905.1 Pseudomonadota bacterium | reverse complement strand
CGCATTTGCCGGACGCGGGCCGAAGTTCGGCGAAGGCAAGTGCCGCGCGAAACGGTACCAGCCGCCGTTTTGCCAGAGCGGCAGGTTCGGCGTGCGTGCCTCGCTACTCATCGCCGCTGCCGCCCGCGCCATCGTCGCCGCCCGGCGTGCTGATGCCCAGGCGCGCGATGCGGTAGCGGATCTGGCGCAGGCTCAACCCGAGGCGCGAAGCGGCCGCCGTGCGGTTGAATCCGCTTTCCTGCAGGGCGCGCACCAGGATCTCGCGTTCGTGCCTATCTAGATAGGTTTGCAGATCGGAGGGCAAGGCACCGCGGTGCGAGGGCGCTTCCGGCAAGGAAGCGCGCCCTGCTGCGGCTGATGCGGGCGCCGTTGCCGGCTCGGCGGCGGAGAGTGGGGCGGGTGCCGAAGGCAGGCCTGCGAAATCGAAGGCGCCGGACTCGGTTTCCGCGAAGTCCAGGTGCAGTTCATCGCCATCGGTCAGGGCCACGGCCCGGTGCAGCAAGTTCTCGAGCTCTCGCACATTGCCGCGCATGGGATGCGCCGCGAGCTGCGCCAGCACCGTGGGCGAAAGATGCGGCACCGGCATGCCGCTGTCGCGTGCGATGCGGGCCAGCAATGCCGCGCACAGCGCGGGCAGGTCGGAGCGGCGGTCGCGCAGCGCAGGCACCGCGATCTCGATCACGTTGAGGCGGTAGAACAGGTCTTGCCGAAATCGCCCTGCGGCCACGTCGGCCTGCAGGTCCTTGTGCGTGGCGCTGACGATGCGCACGTCCACCGTGTCTTCCTGCGTCGAGCCGATGGGCCGCACGCTGCGCTCCTGGATGGCCCGCAGCAGCTTGGACTGCATGGCCAGCGGCAGGTCGCCGATCTCGTCGAGAAACAGCGTGCCGCCGCGCGCGGCCTGGAAGTAGCCGTCGCGATCGGCCGCCGAGCCGGTGTAGGAGCCCTTGCGCGCGCCGAAGAATTCGGCCTCGAGCAGAGCCTCCGGGATGGCCCCGCAGTTGACGGCGATGAAGGGCCCGTCGCCGCGCTGGCTGCAGGCATGCACCGCGCGCGCCACCAGCTCCTTGCCGGTGCCCGACTCGCCGCGCACCAGCACCGGCGCCATGCCGCGCGCCACCTTGGCGATGCGCGACTTGACCTGGCGCATGGCGTCCGAATCGCCCACCAGGCGTTCCAGTGCGGCCTCGCCGGTGCCCGGCGCGGCGGCGGGCTTGTCGCCTGCCGCGCTGCCGTTGCTGCTGCCGTCGGCCGCAGCCTGCGCGGGCGCCTTGGCTGCCGGCGGCGCGGGCTGTTCGTGGACTGCCGAAGCCACCACGGCGCGAAACTGCTTAAGGTCCACCGGCTTGGTCAGGTAGTCGAAGGCGCCGGCCTTCAAGGCCTCGACGGCGTTCTCGGCCGAGCCATAGGCCGTCATGACAACGCAGCGCTCGCTGCGCTGGCCCTGGTGGATGCGCTGCAGAAGCTCCATGCCCAGGCCATCGGGCAGCCGCATGTCGGTGATCACCGCGTCGAAGCGCTGCGCCTGCAGAAACTGCCAGGCTTCGGCCACGGTGCCGGCGGCCTCGACGCGATAGCCCTCGCGCAGCAGCGTCAGCTCGTAGAGGGTGCGCAGGTCGGGCTCGTCATCGACGACCAGAATTTGTGCGGGGCGGGCGGAGGAGGGCTGCGAGTTGCTCACGGGGCTCTACCTTACTGTGCGGCCCGTAGTTCGGCCAGAGCAAACACCACGTGGAACTCGTTGCCTTCCGGCCCCTTGGTGCCTAGCGCGCGGCGCTCGTAGCCGATGCTGGCGCCGTGGCGCTCGCACAGTTCGCGGCAGATGAACAGGCCCAGGCCGGAGGACCGGCTCTCGGACGAGAAGAAGGGCTCGAACAGGTGGCGCTGCACCGCGGGCTCCAGCGGCGCGCCGTCGCTCCACACCTGCATCATCGGGCGGCCGTTGGCGCCCACGCGGGTGACCACCTGGATGGAGCCTTCGCGGTCACCGGCATAGCGCGCGGCGTTGTCCAGCAGGTTGACCAGGATGCGGCGCAGGTGCTCGACGTCGAAGCGCACGGCGCAGCCGGCGGAGTCGAGCTGCACCAGCACGCCCTGGCGCTGGCTCTGGCCTACCCATTCTTCCGCCAGGGTGCGAACCGTGGCGTCGAGCACCAGCTGCTCGCCCAGCGGCAGCACCCGCTGCTGGCGGGCGCGCGACACATCCAGCACATCGTCCACGATTCGCGCCAGGCGCTGCGCGTTGTGCTGGACCATCTCGGTCAGCTTGCGCTGGCCGGGCTCCTGCAGATCCTCGTGCAGCAGGGCGCTGGCCTGCGTGATGGCGGCCAGCGGATTGCGGATCTCGTGCGCCACCGCGGCCGACATGCGGCCCATGGCGGCGAGCTTCTCGGTGCGGATGCGCGCCTCGAGCTCGCGCAGGTCCTGCAGGAACATCACGCACAGGCCGTCGATGCGGTGGTCGATGGAGGGCGTGAGCCGCGTGCGCACGCGCACTTCGCGCGCCGAGCCCTGGGGCTGGGCGACCGGAACCTCCTGCGACAGGCCCTTGGTTCGCGCAAAGGTCTGCCGCGCCAGCGCGGCAAGCGCCTGCAGCGCGGGCTGTGCGTCCAGGACAAAAGGCAGGGGCAGGCGCGCCAGGTCCTGGCCCAGGATGTCGGCTGCGGCCGGATTGGCCGCATGCACCAGGCCCTTGGCGTCGATCACCAGCACGCCTTCGCTCAGCGTCTCGATCACCAGGTCGTTCACCAGCGCATGCAGCCGCGCGGTACTGCGGTTGCGCAGCGCAATGTTCTCTTCGCGTGCCAGGCGCAGAGCCAGCTCGTGCGCCAGCAGGGCCACCACGAACAGGCCCGTGCCGGTGAGCGCGGCCTGCACGAAGCGGGTCGGCGAGTCGGCGCCCGAATGCATCCAGTGCCACAGCGCATCGGCCAGCAGCAGCAGGGTGGCGATGGCGGTGGTGCCCAGGCCCACCGTCACGCTGCCCAGCACGGCTGCCATCAGCACGGGCAGCGCGAACAAGGGCGCGTAGTTGATGTTGCTCGCCTGCAGCATCTGCAGCAGTGCGAAGGTCAGCAGGTCGACACCGATGGTGATGATCCATGCGCTGCCGAAGCCGCGAATCGGCGGCATGAGGCGCGCGAAGCGCCACCCCAGCAGGGTGAGCGTGAAGTAGCCCACGGTCAGGACCAGCAGCAAGGCGGGCGGCGTGGCGCCGCCGATGCTCCAGCTGAAGCCCTGCAGCATGACCAGCACCAGCGCCACGAAGCAGCGCGCCGTCATGAAGCCGCGCAGCAGGCGCAGCAGGGCCGCGCTTCGAATGCCTTGCGCGCCCAGTCCGCCCCAGTCGGTTGCGGACTCGCCGCCGGACCACAGCGACGCGGTCATGGCGCGCTCCTGCGCGGCCTCGCCTTCATTCGTCGGCCTGCCGGTGCGCGGCGCAGCAGTAGGACTTCCCGTCCTTGCCGGGCAGGGCATCCGAAGCCGGCAGGTGCAGCCCGCAATGCGCGCACTCGACCATGGCCTGCGGACCCGGGAGGGGGCGCTTGGGCGGCGCCTCGGCGCGCTCCTGCTCTTCGCGCCGGCGGTTGTTGCGCCATATCGTGAACGCAACCCAGAGGACAACCAGGACGAGTAGGTATTTCATGAGCGAATCACACGGCCCGATGCAACACCACTTCGAGCACGAAGCGCGAGCCCACGTAGGCCAGCAGGAGCATCACGCTGCCCGCGTAGAGCACGCGCGTGGCGGCGCGGCCGCGCCAGCCGAAGCGGGCCCGGCCAATGAGCAGTACGCCGAAGGTGATCCATGCCAGCACGGAGAACACGGTCTTGTGGTCCCACTTCCAGGCGCGTACCGAGGTGCCGTAGAGCACTTCGCTGAACAGGAAACCGGCCAGCAGCGTTGCGGTGAGCAGCACGAAGCCGCCCGCCACGAAGCGGAAGGTCAGGCGCTCGAGCGTGAGCAGCGGCACGCCGCTGTCGGCGGGCGCACTGGCCTGGCGGATCTGCTTCTCGGCGCGGCTCATGAGCCCCGCATGGATGACCGCCGCGCCGAACAGGCCATACGACGCGATGCCCAGCGCCAGGTGCAGCGGCAGCCACGGCGAGGCGGACACGTGCAGCGGCGTGCCGGGAAAGACGATGGCCAGCAGCACCGCCGCCGCGCCGAGCGCCGCCAGAACGCGCCGCACGTTCAGGTGCGGGTACAGGCGGCTTTCGACGGCATACACGGTCAGCACCAGCCAGGCGGTGATCGACAGAGCGGGCGCGAATCCGAAGCGCGCCTGGCCGCCGGCCATCCCGAGGGCCAGCGTGGCTGCGTGCAGCAGCCAAGCCAGGCCCAGCAACCCTTGGGTGGCCGAGCGGCTCAGGCGGGAGGCGGTGGCGGCGGTGATTCCGTAGGCCGCCGCGGTGGCGATGCCCAGCGCCACGCCGAGTGGGGAGGGGCTCGCTAAAATCATCAACCGGAGTTTAGCCGTACACCTGCGCGCCCCGTTTCCGGCGGCGCGCTCCCGCGTCCCCACTTTCCCCGCCCGTGTTGTCGGGCAGCATCATGGCCAACGCCCTCACAGACAAATTCTCCCGACTCGTCAAGCAGATGAGCGGGCAGGCCCGCATTACCGAAAGCAACGTGCAGGACATGCTGCGCGAAGTGCGCATGGCCCTGCTCGAAGCCGACGTGGCACTGCCGGTGGTGCGCGACTTCGTGGCGCGCGTCAAGGAAAAAGCCCTCGGCCAGGAGGTGCTGGGCTCGCTCAAGCCGGGCCAGGCCCTGGTGGGCATCGTCAACCGCGAACTGGCCGCCACCATGGGCGAAGGCGTGGCAGACATCAACCTGGCGGCGCAGCCGCCGGCGGTGATCCTCATGGCCGGCCTGCAGGGCGCCGGCAAGACCACCACCACCGCCAAGCTGGCCAAGCACCTCATCGAGAAGCGCAAGAAAAAGGTGCTGACCGTCTCGGGCGACGTGTACCGTCCGGCCGCCATCGAGCAGCTCAAGACGGTCACGAAGCAGGCAGGCGCCGAGTGGTTCCCCAGCACGCCCGACCAGAAGCCGCTGGACATCGCCCGCGCCGCCATCGACCACGCCCGCCGCCACTTCTTCGACGTGCTGCTGGTCGACACGGCAGGCCGCCTGGCCATCGACGAAGTGCTGATGCAGGAAATCAAGGAGCTGCATGCGGCGCTGAATCCGGTCGAGACGCTCTTCGTGGTGGACGCCATGCAGGGCCAGGACGCGGTCAACACCGCCAAGGCCTTCAAGGACGCACTGCCGCTGACCGGCATCATCCTGACCAAGACCGACGGCGATTCGCGCGGCGGTGCGGCCCTGTCGGTGCGGCAAGTCACGGGCGTGCCCATCAAGTTCGCCGGTACCAGCGAAAAGATCGACGGCCTGGAAGTCTTCGACGCGCAGCGCCATGCCGGGCGCATCCTGGGCATGGGCGACATCGTGGCGCTGGTGGAGCAGGTCACCGCCGGCGTGGACGTGGCCGCGGCGCAAAAGCTGGCCGCCAAGGTCAAGAGTGGCGGCTTCGATCTCAACGACTTTCTCTCCCAGTTGCAGCAGATGAAGCAGATGGGCGGCCTGTCCAGTCTCATGGACAAGCTGCCCACCCAACTGGCGGCCAAGGCCAGCGAAGCCGACCTGACGCGTGCCGAGCGCGACATCCGCCGCAAGGAAGGCATCATCAACAGCATGACGCCGCTGGAGCGCCGCAAGCCCGAACTGCTCAAGGCCACGCGCAAGCGCCGCATCGCCGCGGGTGCCGGCGTGCAGGTTCAGGAAGTGAACCGCCTGCTCAACGAGTTCGAGCAGATGCAGGGCATGATGAAGAAGATGAAGGGGGGCGGCCTCATGAAGATGATGAAGCGCATGGGTGGCATGAAGGGCGGCCTGCCGGGCATGGGCGGCGGCGGCCTGCCCAAGTTCTGATTCGAAGAGGCGAGCGCCATGAATGAAAAACCCGGCCAAGGCCGGGTTTTTCATTCATTGGGCGTGCGCCGAACGATCACGCAAATTCGGCCAGCGACTTCTTCATCTTCTTCATGGCCGCAGCCTCGATCTGGCGGATGCGCTCGGCGCTCACGCCGTAGACCGCCGCCAGTTCGTGCAGCGTCATGCCGCCCGAGCCGTCGTCGTTCACCTTCAGCCAGCGCTCTTCCACGATGCGGCGGCTGCGCGGGTCCAGCGCCTGCAGGGCGGTGCTGATGCCGTCGCTGGAAAGACGGTCGCGCTCGCGCGATTCGATCTGCGCCGTGGGCTCCTGCGATGCGTCGGCCAGGTAGGCGATGGGGCCGAAGGCCTCTTCGCCGTCGTCCGCGGGGCTCGGGTCGAGCACCACGTCGCCGCCGGACAGGCGGGTTTCCATTTCGAGCACGTCCTCGCGCTTGACGTTGAGCTGCGTGGCCATCTGCTCGACCTCGGATTCGCTCAGCGTCTCGCGGTGCGTGTCGGCGTCCAGGGCTGCGGCGTCGGCCTTGAAACCCTGCTTCATCGAACGCAGATTGAAGAACAGCTTGCGCTGGGCCTTGGTCGTCGCGACCTTGACCATGCGCCAGTTCTTCAGGATGTACTCGTGAATTTCCGCCTTGATCCAGTGGATGGCGTAGCTCACCAGGCGCACGCCCTGGTCGGGGTCGAAGCGCTTCACGGCCTTCATCAGGCCGACGTTGCCTTCCTGGATCAGGTCGCCGTGCGGCAGCCCGTAGCCCAGGTACTGGCGGGAAATGGAAATCACCAGGCGCAGGTGCGACAGCACCAGG
>JAFECZ010000285.1 GCA_018241905.1 Pseudomonadota bacterium | reverse complement strand
GTCGGCGGGCGGCCCGACTGCCTCTTCGCCCCAGGCCAGCGCCTGAAGCGCCAGCCCGCAGCACACCCATGCGGCATGCGCCGCGATCACTCGCTTTTTCACTTTTCGCTCCCTGATTGCCATTTGCGTGACAGAACGGGTGAATAGTAAATTACAAAACTCCATGCACAACCAATAGTCAATGCAAATAGGATTCGGTTCGTGAAATAGACGAGCTTTTAGAATCTCGTCTTTGCCCGATGAATACGGGCCCATTCATCATGATCCGCGTCTCCGAACTCAAGCTTGCGCTCGACCACGCGCCCGAAGCCCTCTTGCAGGGTGTTGCCGGCGTGCTGGGTCTCACCCCTTCCGACATTGCCGCGCACACGGTCCACAAGCGCAGCTTCGACGCGCGCAAGGCCGAGCTGATCCAGGTCTACATCGTCGACGTTCAGCTGGCCGACCCGTCGCGCGAAGCCGCCGTGCTGGCCCGCAACAAGCCGCACGTGCAGGCCGCGCCCGACATGGCCTACCGCTTCGTGGCGCAGGCGGGCGGCACGCCCGAACCCCGCCCGGTCGTCGTGGGCTTTGGCCCCTGCGGCATCTTCGCGGCGCTGCTGCTGGCGCAGATGGGCCTCAAGCCCATCGTGCTGGAACGCGGCAAGGCCGTGCGCGAGCGCACCAAGGACACCTGGGGCCTGTGGCGCCGCAAGGAGCTGCAGCCCGAGTCCAACGTTCAGTTCGGCGAAGGCGGCGCCGGCACCTTCTCCGACGGCAAGCTCTACAGCCAGATCAAGGATCCGCGCCACCTGGGCCGCAAGGTGCTGCAGGAGTTCGTGAAGGCCGGCGCGCCGGAAGAGATCCTTTGGGAAGCGCATCCGCACATCGGCACCTTCCGCCTGGTGAAGATGGTGGAGAACATGCGCGCCGAGATCGAGTCGCTGGGCGGTGAGATCCGCTTCTCGCACAAGGTGACCGACATCCGCGTCGAGGGCGGCCACCTGCGCGGCCTCACGGTGCTGGACCAGGCCACCGGGCGCACCGAAGAGCTGCGCGCCGACCACGCCGTCATCGCCCTGGGCCACAGCGCGCGCGACAGCTTTGCCATGCTGCACACGCGCGGCGCGCCCATCGAGGCCAAGCCCTTCTCCATCGGCTTTCGGGCCGAGCATCCGCAGGGCCTGATCGACCGGGCGCGCTGGGGCCGGCATGCCGGGCACCCTGCCCTGGGCGCGGCCGAATACCGGCTGGTGCATCACGCTGGCAACGGGCGCTCGGTCTACAGCTTCTGCATGTGTCCGGGCGGGACGGTGGTGGCCGCCACCAGCGAGCCCAACCGCGTGGTCACCAACGGCATGAGCCAGTACTCGCGCAACGAGCGCAACGCCAACGCCGGCATCGTGGTGGGTATCGACCCGAGCGACTTCCCGACCGACTACCAGAACCTCGATCTGCCGCCCGAGCTGCTCGAGCAGGCGCAAGGCAAGCCGCATCCGCTGGCCGGCATCGAGCTGCAGCGGCGGCTCGAATCCAACGCCTTCGTGCTGGGCGGCAGCGACTATTGCGCACCCGGCCAACTGGTGGGCGACTTCGTGGCCGGCCGCCCGTCCAAGGAATTCGGCGAGGTGCAGCCCAGCTACAAGCCCGGCGTGCTGCTGGGCGACCTGCACGGCGCCCTGCCCGGCTACGCCATCGAAGCCATGCGCGAAGCCTTTGCGGCCTTCGGCCGCAAGATCCCCGGCTTCGACCGGCACGATGCGGTGCTGACAGGCGTGGAAACGCGCACCTCCTCGCCCATTCGCATCGAGCGCGACGGCCAGACGCTGCAGTGCCCCGGCATCGCGGGGCTGTATCCGGCCGGCGAAGGCGCAGGCTATGCGGGCGGCATCCTGTCGGCAGGCGTGGACGGCATCAAGGTGGCCGAGGCGGTGGCGCGGCAGATGCTGGGCGCCGGCAAGGCGGAGGCCGCCGCATGACGCACGAACGGCAGAACTTTCCGCGGCCGACGAGGGCGCAATTCGCCCAGGGCATCGCTGCCATGGTGGCGGTGGTGCTGGCCTCCAACTACCTGGTGCAGTTCCCCATCAACGACTGGCTCACCTGGGGCGCCTTCAGCTATCCGGCCGCCTACCTGGTGAGCGACCTGATCAACCGGCGCTTCGGCCCGGCCCTCGCGCGCCGCGTGGCCTGGCTGGGTTTTGCGGTGGCCGTGGCGGCTTCGCTGGCGCTGGCGCCGGCGCGCATTGCCGCGGCCTCGGGCCTGGCCTTCATTGCCTCGCAGCTGCTGGACATCGGCCTGTTCCACCGCCTGCGCCGCGGCACCTGGTGGCGCGCCCCGCTCGTGGCCACGGTGATCGCCGCGGTGCTCGACAGCATCGTGTTCTGGGGCATCGCCTTTGCAGGCACCGAAGGGCCGTGGATCACCTGGGCGCTGGGCGACCTGGGCGTGAAGCTGGCCGTGGGCGTGTTCATGCTGCTGCCCTTCCGGCTGCTCATCGGCCGCCTGCCGGCCGCCGGCAGCAAGGCGCGCGCAGGCACTGCCTGAGCACAATCCAACCAACCCATTTCTTTTCCGTTTCTCCCTGGTACCCCGATGACCGACACCAACGAGATCGCCGCATCCAGCACCGCCACGCCGGCCGCGCCCGAAGCAACGCAAGCGACGCCCGTCGCCGCACCTGACGCAATCGCCGAACAGGCATCGACCGATGCGCCATCCGCAGCGCCGGGCCAGGCGCGCAAGCCGCGCCGCCGCGGTGGCAAGAACAGGGGCGGCGGCAAGGCCGGCGCCCAAGGTGGCAACCAGGGCGCGGCCGCGCCCGATGCAAACGCCGCCCCAACCAAGGCGGGCAAGGACCAGGGCAAGGCGCGCACACCGCATCCGGTGCTGGAAAAGCTCTTCGAGCTGTACCCCGGCCTGTTCGGTGCGCGCTTCCTGCCGCTCAAGCGGGGCGTGTACGAAGAGCTGGTAACGCGCCACCCCGACGCCTTCAAGCCCGAAGACCTGAAGCTGGCCATGGGCCTGCACGCCCGCTCCACCCGCTACCTGGAAAGCGTGGCCGCCGGCCACCCGCGCCACGACCTGGAAGGCCAGGTGGTGGAGCCCATGGCGCCCGAGCATGTGCACCACGCCATTCTTGAACTGCACCGCCGCCGCCAGATGCGCACGCCCGAAGAAGGCCGCGCCGACCTGCGCGCGCAGACCGTGACGCGCATTGCCCGCGCCATCGACGCCTCGGGCCTGGCGCGCGAAGACTATGCGGTGCTGGTGCGCTCGCGCGATGCCGGCATCAATGCCATCGTCGACGAGGCGCTGGCAACCCTGGCCGGCCAGGACGCCAAGGCCGAGGCACTGCTGCGCGCCTTCGAGGCCAGCGGCAAGAGCGAGCAGGAGTTTGCCGACATGTACGGCATGACGCACTCGGAAGTGGCCCGGACCCTGAAGCGCGCGCGGCAAGTCAAGGCGTCGCCGCCTCACGCCACCCAGGCCGCGTAGCAAGAAGGTTGGCGCGCGGCGCGCCAGGCACTACAGTCGACTCGTCCATTCCGCACGAGGAGGCTCGACCGTGAACAAGACCATCGGGGTTCTGTCGGCTGCGCTTGTCTCGTGCTTCTTCACGACAGCCTGCGCGGTGCACGCAACGGCAACCGTGGACCCCTCGGCCCACCTGGACAGGATGCACACGCTGCAGGTGCGAAAGCTCGAGGGCGAGGACGGCTCCGTTCGCAAGCTCATCGCGGAAGACTTGCGCGGCCGCGGCTATTCAGTCACGACCGACGAGCCGCCTCCCGAGAAGCTGGATGGCGCCGTCACCTACGTCGACAAATGGACGTGGGACATGTCGATGTACCTGATCGACCTGACCATCACGATCCGCGATCCGCAGACCGACTTTCCCCTGGCCAACGGCAACTCGTACCGCACCTCGCTGGCGCGGCTTTCCCCGCCGGAGATGGTCAAGGAGGTGCTCGACAACATTTTCAAGGAATCGGAGAAGCAGAAATGACCCGGCGCATGCTGCGCCGCATCGGCGTTCTGTGCGCCTTCGTCGGCATCGCCTTCCTTGCCGCCTGCGCAAGCCCGGCCGACCGCACGGACATGACGCCCACCGCCATCGAGGCGGCAAGGAAGTTTCCGTACACGCTGTCGGTCAGGACGGCGGGCGGCAACGAGACGAGCGCCATGGGCAGCTCGGAAATATCCAACGCAGACCTGCGCGCGGCCATCGAAGGCGCGGTAACACGCTCTTCTCTCTTCCGGCAGGTGGTCGGCGACAAGAGCGGCGACTACGAGTTGACGGTGATCGTCATCCAGCTCACGAAGCCGACCTTCGGCGGGGACTTCACCGTCGACATGGAAGCCACCTGGACGCTCCTGAAGACATCGGACAGATCGGTCGCGATGCGAAAGTCGATCAGCTCCAGCCACACCGCGACCATGAACGATGCCTTCGTCGGCGTGACCCGCCTGCGCCTTGCGGTCGAGGGCGCGGCGCGCGACAACATCAAGTCGGGCCTGGCGCAGATTGCGGCCCTGAACCTCTGACCACGGCGAAGCCAACCCAGGAAAGCAAAAGGCCGGCGCATGCGCCGGCCTTTTTTTGCGTCATCGACCCGACTGAATCAGCGCGCGTTCTGCAGCGCCGCAATGCGCTCTTCGATGGGCGGGTGCGTGGAGAACAGCTTGCCGATGCCGCCGGTGATGCCCATGGCTTCGACCGACTTGGGCAGTTCGCCGGCAGGCAGCCCGCCCAGGCGCGCAAGGGCGTTGACCATGGGCTGGCGCTGGCCGCCCATCAGTTCGACCGAGCCGGCGTCGGCGCGGAATTCGCGCTGGCGCGAGAACCAGGCCACCACGATGGCGGCGGCAAAGCCCAGCACGATGTCCAGCACCAGGGTGGTGATCATGTAGCCGATGCCGGGGCCGCTGCTGCGGTCGTCGCCGCGGCGCAGGAAGCTGTCGACCGCATAGCCGATCACGCGCGAGAGGAACACGACGAAGGTGTTCATCACGCCCTGGATCAGCGTCATGGTGACCATGTCGCCGTTGGCGATGTGCGCCACCTCGTGGCCGATGACGGCCTCGACCTCGTCGCGCGTCATGTTCTGCAGGAGGCCCGTGGAGACGGCCACCAGGGCCGAGTTCTTGAAGGCGCCGGTGGCGAAGGCGTTGGGCTCGCCCTCGAAGATGCCGACCTCGGGCATGCCGATGCCGGCGCGGTCGGCGAACTTCTTCACCGTGCCCACGATCCAGGCCTCGTCGGGCGTCTGCGGGTTGTCGATCATGTGCAGGCCCGAGGTCCACTTGGCCATGGGCTTGCTGATGAGCAGCGAGATGATCGCGCCGCCGAAGCCCATGATCAGTGCGAAGCCCAGCAGCGCGCCGAGGTTCAGCCCGTTGGCCGTCAGGTAGCGGTTGACGCCCAGCAGGCTGGCGACGATGCCCAGCACCGCGACCACCAGAACGTTGGTCAGGACGAACAGAAGAATGCGTTTCAAGTTGGAATCTCCGTGGAGCTGCTTGTGTGTGCCGCTCAGATGGGGGCCGGACGGCCCGCTTCAAGCTGGGCGGGAATGCAGGACCGGGCGGGTTGTTCTTTCTTCTTCAAGTCCTGCGGTGGGGGGCGAAATACCTCGGAATCATCATAAAAGGAAAAGTTCTGGTTTTCGGGGCTCCAGCCGGGGATTCCCATCACCGGCAGCGGCGTGAAGGGCTTGGCCGCGAGCCATTCGCGCGTGAAGGCCACTTGCGTGGCCGAGGTATCGAAGTCGGCACTCGCCTCCTGCATTTCGCGGGGCACCACCAGCACATGCGCCGTCAGGTTCTTGCGGGGCGCAATGGTCAGCTTCTCCAGCAAGGCGTGGCCGAAGACCACCAGGCGCGCCCGCGCCCACAGCGGGCGGTGCGCGACGAACAGCGCCCGCCAGTCGCGCGCCAGCAGCGCCTGCCAGATCTCATGCGGTGCCGACAGCAGCGCGCCGTTCTCGTCGAGCACGGTGAGCGCATCGCGCAGCGGGCCGCGCCGCGCGCCGATGCCGTGGCTGGCGATGTGCTGCGCCTGCATTTCGTTGAGCCGCCGCTTGATGTGCGGATGGCGCAGCCAGGCCAGGCCGTTGAACAAGTCGTGCATGTTGTGCCGCGTGGGCACGCCGGCGGTACGCGCGATGAAGGCCTCGTAGGCCTCGCCCTCGGGTGCGCTGTCGCCGGGCACGAATCGCAGCGGGCCGGCCGCCAGTTCGACGGGCGACGGCATGGCGCCGAGCGCCTCGTGCGCGGGCGCACCGCCCGCGACTTGCGCAAAAGGCCGCGAGGCAACGCCGGCATAAGGCGCCCACCAGGGCGCGCCCAGGTCCGGCAGCGGCAGGCTCATGGCAGCGCAGGGCCGATGTACTGGACCTTGTTGGGCTGCTTCTCGGGGGTGAGCACGAACAGCTCGGGATGCTTCTTGAAGAGCTTTTGCGAGCTGCCGCTCTTGCTCAGCAGCTTGGCGCCGCGCAGGCCCTCCACCGCCACGTTGAGCTCGATGCGCTGGCCGCCGCGAAGAGCGGGCACTACGTCGAGGATGCGCAGCACTTCGTCCGGCAGGGCCGGCAAGGGCGCCGGCGCAACCGGCGCCGCAGCGGGCGCGGCCTTGCTCTTCTTCTTGGCTGCGGGCGCGCGTTTCCTGGCAGCCGGTGCCTTCACGCTCGCGCTGCCGCCGGCCTGGTGCTGAAGGTCGGTGAAATGGTCGTACACGCCGCGTGTCTCGTCGCCCGTCTTGCCCTGCTGGCCGATGCCGCAGACGCGGCAGCCCTTTTCGCGCAGGCGGATCA
>JAFECZ010000284.1 GCA_018241905.1 Pseudomonadota bacterium | reverse complement strand
CCGGCGGCACGGCGATCAGCGGACCGTGCGCGCTCGCACCGGTGACAGCAAGCGCCAAAGCCAGGAGGACGAATGCTCGATTCATTTCCCGTATTCGACGCTCCGGCGTGCCTGAGGTTCACTGCATCCGGCTTGATGGCATTGTCCCCAATAGGCAATTCAAAGTCCCAAAAAGGCAATCGAGGAAACACCCCGCGCCAGATACTGGCCTCACACAAAACGGAGACACAAGCGCCATGGCCGCACCCCAAAGCAAAGTCATCGTGACCTGCGCCATCACCGGCGGCATCCACACGCCGACCATGTCGCCGCACCTGCCGATCACCGCGCAGGAAATTGCGCAGGAGGCCATTGCCGCCGCGCAGGCCGGTGCCTCCATCGTGCACCTGCATGCGCGCAAGCCCGAGAACGGCCAGCCCTCGCAGGACCCGGCCCTGTTCCAGGCCTTCCTGCCCACCATTGCCGAGCGCTCCGACGTGGTGATCAACCTCACCACCGGCGGCGCGCCCAACATGCTGGTGGAAGAGCGCCTGCAGCCCGCGCTGCAGCTCAAGCCCGAAGTGGCATCGCTGAACATGGGCTCGATGAACTTCGGCCTGTACCCGATGCTGGGGCGGCACAAGGAATTCAAGTACGACTGGGAGCGCCCCTACCTCGAAGGATCGGAAGACCGGGTGTTTCGCAACACCTTCAAGGAGATCCGCTACATCCTCGAATCGTGCGCGGGCAACGGCACCCGCTTCGAGATCGAGTGCTACGACACGAGCCACCTCTACACGGCGGCGCACTTCATCGACCGCGGCATCCTCAAGCCGCCCTTCTTCATCCAGTCGGTGTTCGGCCTACTGGGCGGCATCGGCACCCACCCCGACGATGTGATGCACATGCGCCGCACGGCAGAGCGGCTGTTCGGCAAGGACTACTACTGGTCGGTGCTGGGCGCCGGCCGCAGCCAGCTGCCCCTGGCCTCGATGGCCGCATCGATGGGCGGCAACGTGCGCGTGGGCCTGGAGGACTCGCTCTGGCTGGGCCCCGGCGAGCTTGCGACGAGCAACGCGCAGCAGGTGCAGCGCATCGTCTCGATCCTCAAGTCGCTCAACCTGGAAGTCGCCACGCCCGACGAGACGCGCGACATGCTGCAGCTCAAGGGCAGGCACGCGGTGGCGTTCTGAGCCGCATCGAGACAAGAAACAACGAACCGGAGACAAGACATGAAACTGACGATGAAACTCGTGCGCCACGCCACGCTGCTGCTCGCATGCTCGATGGCGCTGGGCAGCGCCTGGGCGCTGGGCGACAAGCCCCTGAAGGTGATCGTTCCGGCGCCGCCGGGCGGCTCCTCCGACATTGCCGCGCGCGTGATCGGGCAGCAGATTTCCGAGGACATAGGCCGGCCCGTCATCATCGAGAACCGTGCCGGCGCCACCGGCTCCATCGGCCTGGCCGCCATGCTCAAGGCCGAGCCGGACGGCGACACCATCGCCTTCGGGCCGAGCAACATGCTGGTGGAGGCGCCGCAGGTGATGAAGGTGCCCTACGACCCGCTCAAGGACATCACCACCATCGGCCGCGTGGCCTTCACCAGCTACGTGCTGGTCACCGGAGCCAACTACCCGGCCAAGGATTTCAAGGGCCTGGTCGAGCAATTGAAGTCGCGCAAGGGCAAGACCTCCTTTGCCAGCTACGGCACGGGCACGGTGTCGCAGTACTCGGGGCTCATTTTCAGCAGCGGGGCCGACCTGGGCATGCAGCACGTGGGCTATCTCGGCTCCCCGCCCGCGCTGCAGGACGTGATCGGCGGGCGCGTCGACATCATGTTCGACGGCATGGTCACCTCCCTGCCCCTGATCAAGGGCGACAAGCTGCGCGCCTTTGCGGTGGCCGGCAAGACGCGCTCCAAGTACCTGCCCGACGTGCCGACCATGACCGAGCTGGGCTACCCGGACATCCAGTTCCAGGGCCAGATGTGCTTCTACGGCTCCAGCAAGCTGCCGCCCGATGTCCTGCAGAAGCTGCAGGCGGCCGTCAAGAAGGCGGCCAGCACGCCCGCCGTCCAGCAGCGGCTGCTCGACGTGGGGCTGGAGCCCGACGTGAGCGTCGATTCGGCCGCGCTCCTGGCCGAGAACAAGCAGCTGTTCCAGCGCAACGCCGGCATCGTGAAGAAGTTCGACATCCAGCCGAACTGAGCGGCGCCGCGCAATCCGTTTCCCTCACCCCACACACACCAGAGGACCATCCAAATGAACTTCCTTGACGGACACCTGTACCCCGAGAACCAGCAACCCCTGGTCATCACCGCCGCGCCGTATGCGCCGGGCTGGATTCCCTCGGACTTTCCGGAAGACATTCCAGTCACCATGGAAGACCAGATCCAGAAGGCGGTGGACTGCTACGAGGCCGGCGCCACCGTGCTGCACCTGCACGTGCGCGAAGCCGACGGCAAGGGCAGCAAGCGCCTGTCGATGTTCAACGAGCTGATTGCCGGCGTGCGCGCCCGCGTGCCGGAGATGATCATCCAGGTGGGCGGCTCCATCAGCTTCGCACCCGAGGGCCCGGACGGCGAAGCCAAGTGGCTCAGCGACGACACGCGCCACATGCTGGCCGAGCTGACGCCCGCGCCCGACCAGGTGACGGTCACGGTCAACACCACGCAGATGAACGTGACCGAGCACGCCGGCATCGACGACTTCCGCGGCGTCTCGCGCGGCTTTCCGCACCTGTACTCCACCTACCGGGACATGATCGTTCCCTCGAACCCCAGCTTCGTGGAGGAGCACATCCGGCGCCTCACGGCCGCGGGCATCCAGAGCGAGTTCCAGGTCTACAACATCAACAGCTTCGAGACCATCGAGCGCATGATCCGCCGCGGCCTCTACAAGGGCCCGCTGGTGATGAACTGGGTGGCCATCAGCGGCGGCATGGACCAGGCCAACATCTACAACCTGGCCAACATGCTGCGCGCCGTTCCCGACGGCGCGGTGGTCACGGTGGAAAGCTCCGTGCTCAACGTGCTGCCCATCAACATGATCGGCATCGCGCTGGGCCTGCACGTGCGCTGCGGCACCGAGGACGTGCTGTGGAACCAGCAGCGCACCGGCAAGATGAGTTCGGTGGAACAGATCAAGCAGCTGGTGCGAATTGCCGGCGAGTTCGGCCGCCCCATCGCCACCGCGCAGCAGGCGCGCGAGATCATGAAGATCGGCGTGTTCTACGACACGGTGGAGGAAACGCTGGCCGCCAACGGCTTTGCGCCCAACCGCAACGGCGGCAACCAGGGCTTCCTGCGCAAGCCCGACATGGCACTGGGGCAGTGAGCCATGGCCGCGTCTCTCACGCGTAGGGAACTGGTGCTGGGCACCGCCGCATCGCTGGCCTGCAGCCTGGCCGGTGCGCAAACTGCCGCCGCCAAGGCCTGGCCCGCGCGGCCGGTCAAGGTCATCGTGCCCGGCGGCGCGGGCGGTGTGCTGGACGTGCTGGCGCGCCAGCTCTACAACCGGCTGCAGGAAACGCTGGGCCAGCCCTTCGTGGTGGAGAACCGCCCCGGCGCGAACGGGCTGCTCGGCTCCACCGCCGTGAAGACCGCGGCGCCCGACGGCTACACGATCCTGCACAGCACCGCGTCCTCGATGGTGATGGCCGAGGCGCTGAACCCGGATCTTCCGGTGAAGACGCTGCGCGACCTGGAGCCGGTGGCGCTGTCTTCGGTGGGCGGCGTGCTGCTGGCCGTGCACCCTTCGGTGCCTGCTAGGAACCTGCCCGAGCTGGTCGATCTCATCCGGCGCGAGCCCAAGAAGTACTCGTCCTTCGGCAGCTGGGGCATCGGCTCGAACGGGCACCTGACGATGGAGTGGATCAAGCAGCGCGCGGGCCTGGCCATCGAGCACGTGCCCTACAAGACGGCGCCGGGCCTGCTCACGGACATCGTCGGCGGCGTGATTCCCATCGGCTGGATCGACGTGGCGTCGCCGCTCGGGTTCATCGCGCAAGGCAAGCTGCGGCCCATCGCGTTGTCCGGCACGGTGCGCAGCCCCAAGCTGCCGGATGTGAAGGTGCTCTCCGAGCAGGGCTACCCCTTCACCCCCGCGGGCTGGCAGGGCATCTTCGCGCCCAAGGGCACGCCGCCGGAGATCGTGCAGCGCCTGCACGACGCGATCAACCACGAGCAGGTGCAGCCGGCCTTCAGGGAGTCGCTGCTGCAGGCCAACGTGCCGCCCGCGCAGGCCGTGTCGCGCGAGGTGTTCGTGCAGACCATCACGAACGACCTGGCCACATGGCGCAAGGTGGTGGTGGACGGCAACATCAAGCCGGAGTAGGCCAGGCCCATGAAGATCGCCTCCCACGCCGACAAGATCAGCCGCCTGCTGGCGCTGCGCGGCCGGCTCGACCCGCTGGCCGACTTCGAGCTCTGGTACTGGACCAGCCTCACGGCCGGCACCAACATCTGGAATGCCTCGCTGCACGCGGCGGGCCTGACCAGCGAGGACCGCGCCTTCTCCACCATTCCCGGCGTGCACGTGGTGCCTCAGGCCGACGGCAGCTGGCGGCGCGAGCTGCGCGGTCCCGGCGACGTGAGCCACGTCGGCTGGCCGCCCATTCCGGGCGAGATGCCGCAGCCCATCCAGCACCTGGAGGCCGCGCTGCACGCGCTGGAAGAACACCGCGACCCCTGCCTGCGCGGCGACCGCACGCCCACCCAGGCCATCGTCGATGAATGCGACGGCGCGATGCAGCAGGCGCTGTCGGTCTACCGGGCGCTGCTGGGGCCGGGGGCGCTCGCATGACGCCGGAGCACCACCGCGACAAGGCGCAGCGCATCGAGCGCTCGCTGGCCAAGCTCGGCGAGCGCGACTGGGAGATCCGCATCGAGGCCGCCATGCTGGCCGGCACGCACTGGGTCAACCATGTGCTGCACCGCGTGGGCGCCAGTGCGGCGTCGGAAGACATGGTGCATGCCTCCATGTGCATGGTCAGCGTGCTTCGCAAGTACAAGCTGGCCGAGCCCGAACTGATCGCGCAGCTCGAGGAGATCGAGGAACTTCGCCCGCTCTTCGTGCGCGGCGACATGGACGCCGGCGAGCAGGCGGCGCAGCGGGCGCTGGCATTGCTCGCTTCGATAGGGGAGCGCGCAAGAAAGCTCGGCTGAGCGCGTGGCCGGCGCCTATTTCGGCGCCGCTGCCATCGAAGCCGCCCGCGCGCTCCACTGCGAGGCGCTGCAGCCGAATTTCCGCTGGAACCAATGGCTGAAGCTGCTGGGCCGTGCAAAGCCCAGCAGCTGCGCCACCTCGCCCAGGGGCAGGTCGCTCTCGCCCAGGTGGTGGCGCACCAGGTCGCAGCGCACCTGGTCGAGCAGCTGGCTGAAGGTCAGGCCCTCGGCGTCGAGCCGGCGATGCAGCGTGCGCCGGTCGACGTGCTGGAAGCGCGCCACCTCGCGCACGGTGCAGGTGCCGGCGGGCAGCAGCGCCAGGATGATCTGGCGGCAGCGCTCCTCGGCGCTTTCGCTGCGGTCCGCCAGGGCGGCTTCCAGGTGCTTGCGGGCAAAGCCGGCCGCCACCTGGTCGCCCGACTCGCGCGGCTTGGACAGGTCGCTGGCCAGGCAGACCAGGCCGTCGAACTCCTGGTTGAACTTGACGTTGCGCCCGAAGAAGGCGCGGTGCGCAGCCGCGTTCGCGGGCGGGCGATGGGTGAACGAAACCTCGAGCGGGCGCCAGTGCTCGCCGATCAACTCGCCCAGCATGCGGCACATGGTGCCCACGGCCAGCTCCACCGACTGGCGCATCGGCACGCCGGGCGTGGGCAGCAGGTCTTCACGGATGACGACCACGCTGCCGGCGTCCTCCACGCGGATGGTGAGCGAGGCGTTGACCAGCTTCAGGTAGCGGCACAGCGTGTCGAGCCCGGCCCGCGGCGTGGGGTCCTCGCGGATCACCAGGCTGATGGGGCCCAGGGCGGACAGCCGGCGCTGCGCCGCAAGCCGCAGGGCCAGGTCTTCGGTCTGCGTGGCGCGGGCGGTCATCTCCAGCAGCTCGCGCACGGCGTCGCGCGGAATCAGCATCTCGGAGTCTTCGAGAAACTTCGGCTGCAGTCCCACGGTCTTCATGAAGGCATAGGGGTCCCGGCCGAGCGACTTGACCAGCTCGACATAGCCGGCCAGGGTGCCGCTGCGCACGAATTCCGATGCGGGGCTCATGCGGCGAGGGGCGTGCGGGCATGCCGGGAAGTCATGCCCGGATTGTCCCCCTGAAGGGCGATCAGCCCAGCAGCGAGCCGCGAATCTCCGACACCGGCAGTTGCTCGCGCCGCGGCAGCAGCTGCGACTCGGGCGTTCCTGCGCGCAGCTGCGCCAGCATGGCCTCGGGATCGAACTCCACCCCGATCGGGTTTGCTTCGAAGTTGGGACCGTGCATGAAGCCGTTGGCGTCATCGTTGCTGGTGAAGCAGTCGGTCTGGAACTCCATCTGGTTGCCGTCCGGGTCGGCGTAGTAGAGCGACACGGTGATGCCGTGATGGATGCACCAGTACGGCAAGACGCCGTGCCCCTTGAGCTCGACGTACTTGTCCAGCAGCTCGCCCAGGCCGCGGTAGCCATAGGCCACGTGGTCCATGCCCGGCTGGCCGCGCGGCGCGCGCGCGTCCGATTCGCCCTTGATGATCGACATGTTGAGCAGTGCCACGCGGTGGTGCTCGTCGTCGTAGGTCACGAAGACAATGACCGGGTTCTGGTACTGGACCTTGCCGTTGAACACCGTCACGTACCAGTCCAGCATCTTGTCGAACTGGTAAGTGCGGTAGACCACGTGCGCAAAGGTCTTGGGACGAATGGCTTCCTGCTGTG
>JAFECZ010000283.1 GCA_018241905.1 Pseudomonadota bacterium | reverse complement strand
CGGGAAGAAGATGCCGGAGCGCCCAGGCTGGACCCCACAGAGTCACTGCACCGTTCAGGGCAAACCAACTGCGCGCGACCTGAGTCGAATTGGGTTGCCTGCAGCGACGCATGGAAAGAAATACAAGGCAGTGGCGCGTGACCACCCGCCAGGTCGAACTCCTTGGGCTACTTCAGTTCCATGAAGTTGCTCTCGATCCAAACGCGGCCTTCTTCGTTCAGAGCGAAGGTCAGTGCCTTTTCCTTGGACAGCTTTCCCTTGCGGATGTCCTCGGACAGCGGGTTGCTATCCGGCACGGGCGAATCTTCATGCCGGCGGTTGTAGACATGCTCCTTGCCGTCGTCGCCGTTGTAGCTGTAGGAGACGGTGATGCCGTCGAGGTCGGCCAGGGGTTGCAGGAAGGCGATGAACTGCGACGCGCTGATGCCGTCGGCCTTGATCGCATTCCAGTGCTTGTAGAGAACGGAGCTCGGGATGGGCTGCGCGGGCGGCGCTGATGGGGGCGCCGTCTCTTCAGTTGCAGCACGGTACATCCGACCCGGTGGTGCGGCCGCTTGGCCGCTCTTGCGAAAGAAATCGCCAACGATTTCCGCGAAAGATCTGGAGTCCGATGGAATCTTGCTGCTTGACGGGGTGGCATCCAGGTCGAGGGGCACCGTGTCTATTTCTTCCTGACGTCGCTCCATAGGGGTCCTCCTTCCATAACGAAGTGGTGACAGGCGCGACTGTAGACCGCAAGTGTCGAAAATGCCACTCTCGCGACGTTGCGGCCAGCTCTAGGCAGCCGTCCTGTGCGCATCCCCGAGCCCTCGGTGCCGGCGGCCAGCCGCGGTTCAGTCCTATGCGCGCGCTGGAGCTATGGCTGCGCCCCGCGTGGCGTCAGGAGGAAGTTAACTCCGTCCGCCGTATTACCGACAATGCTGCCGCCGTTGTTGATGCCCACAATCCAGGCAATCGGCCCAGCCTCAGGGGGAATGCCAAGCACGACGTCGCCCAGATTGACTCGAGCCCCTGGCGCCGTAATGAGGTAGACGTTGCCCCTCTCGTCGTCCGGAGATCCAACGGCGAGAATGCCAATCAGGTTGTTGTCGCTGGCGACCAGAACGTTGCTGACGGTAGGGAATTGCGAGGTGCCCTCGGTGAAGTACGTCTGGAAGCGCAGCTTGCGGTCCCAGATACCGATGTGCTCCGTGGCGGATGGCACGTACGAATACCCCAAAGCCTCGCTGCGGCTGTTGACACCCTGAATCGAAACATCGGTGTCGCCTGGATACGCGGGGTTGATGGTTTCGAGGACTCCGCTGTGCGCACTCAGCCGGTACCCCCTGCCTGACGTATCGAAGGAAGCCGGGTCGACGGCGACGATCATGGTCCCCATGACTACCCCGTCTCTGCCCAGGTACGTCGAGAGGACAACTCCCGCAGCCGCATCAAAATTCAGTTGGGTCCACCGTCCGCTTTCTACGAGCCAGATTGTGGTGTTGAAGCTGGCGTCCTGTGACCAGACCAGCAAATCGCCGTCCTCGTTGATGTCCATGACATAGGCGAACACTTCACCGGGCCGCGCAGGCAGCAGCCTGGTCGTGCTCCCTTCGAAGACGGCCGCCCGGGCCGTTCCCGTGGAGATGTCGGTGAACACAAGTCCTCCAGCCAGCCCATGCTGATTGGCCACAACGACGTATCCACCGGGAGCGACGCTCTGAATCGCTCCGTTCTTGACGACCACGACGTCGTTCGACAGGACGTTGCCTTCGGCATCGAACGCCTCAGCCTGCCCGTAAATGCGTCCCTGGTTGTCGATGAATGCCGGTGCGAAAAGTTGGTATTTGGGTGCCAACAGCGCGTCGAGCGACTCGAATCCGTAGATGGGCGGCGGCGGAACTGGCGGCAACGGATGCCTCGCAGGACGATTGCCCTGCGCAGCTATTGGCCGGTAGATGGCTGGAAAGCGCTGGACCAGGTTCTCATAGGCCCTGGTAGGCATCCGTACGCCTCGTCCTGAGTAGCAGGGGTCCAGGACCTTTGCGCCAAGTCGACGCCGCGCGTCCACCACAGCCGCGCCGCGTTCTCGGTCCGTCAGCATCCCGGGGCGTATCAGGTAATTGCCGGCGGGGTCTCTGACAACACAGCCTGTTGAGTTGTCCACGGCTTGGGCGGTGGCCTCGTCCGGTGCAGCAAGGCCGAGCAGTGCACCGCAAAGCACTGCGGCTAGATAGGCAATACGTGCGAATGTTGAGTTCATAGCAGGTCTCCGCTAGTGGGTCTTGTCGGACGCGGCTGTCGCCGCTGCCATTTCGCGCATCTACGTGGCCGTCTGCAGGTAGCTCCGCTCGTGTCGTGTCAGTCCTTGTTTACTGAGGCTTTGCTGAGTAAGAGGCGCTGGTCGCGCCAGAGGCGACCCCGCGCATGAACGCGGAGGTTTGCGCGTCGGCCGTGTCAGCGATGAATCGCATTTCCACCACCTGGCCATCTCGAGCCCGAACCTGATCGAAGCCAACGAGGCGTTGCACGCCCGATTTCTCAATGCCGTCCCAGGAGACCTCGATTCGCACCCGAGTTGCGTCACCGAGCACGGTGCCGCTGTCCAGCGGAGTGACTTTCATATGTGCGGCCAGGGCCCACTTCAGGAATCGCTCCTGGAACTGGTCCTTGCCGACACATGGCTTCAGGTCGGTGCACGCAGGGCTTCCGGAGAAGACCACGTCGTTGGACAGGCCCTGCACGGCGCCTGCGGGATCGCCGGCGCTCAGGGCAATCTTCATGGTGTGGTGCATTGCGACGACATCGGGTTGGCCTGTCGAAGCGCACGCTGCGAGGGCTGCCGCCGTCAGTGCTGCGGCAGACCAAGTGAGTGTTTGGTTTCGGATGTAGCTCATCTCAATCCTCCTGGTTCAAGGCAGGAACGCCGCTTCTGCAGGCTAGGTTCGCGACCAGCTGATGTCCCGAAGACAGTCCGAAATCTTCCGAAAATCGACGAAAGAAGTCCTCCCTCAATGGAGCGTTGACGACACGCAGCGGCGCAAACACACTTGCGAGATGGACGCGGGCCCACTGTCCTCGCTCACGAAGCAGCAACGTGTCACGCTACCGAGACACGTCATCGACCTGGGTAGCCACAGCCTGACTACCTCGGCGGGAGAGCCTGTCGAGCTGCGGCGGCAGTCGCTGGAGCTCCTGTGCTACTTGGCCTCGCGCGCAGGATCCGTCGTGAGCAAGGCGGAGCTGATGGACGTTCTGTGGCCGGGCGTCGTGGTCACCGAGGACTCGATCGTCCAGGCGGTTGGCGACGTGCGTCGCGCTCTGGGCGACGAGGCGCACAAAGTGCTTCAGACCGTCCCCCGTCGGGGGTACCGCCTGATCGAGTCATTGCCGCCGGCGCCGTCCAATCAAATTGCAGCGAAACCGGCCTCCTTGCCTCGCTGGAGAAGGGTCTTGGCCGGCGCGGCAGGGGCTGCCTTGTTGTTCGGGGTCATCGCGTGGCAGCCCTGGCTCCCACGGCCACCTCGCCAGGATGCGGCGCGAGCCGCCCTCGCGGTCGTCGGATCCAGGGCAGGGACACCGGAGGAGCAGCAGCTGTCGCAAGGGTATGCGTACGAACTCGTGTCGGAGCTATCCCGAAACGCAGATCTGCAGGTGCTGGCCGCCCAGTCGGGTGAGGCCGTCGGCTTCGGCCAAGAAACCCCTCAAGCCGTCGCCCACAAACTCGGTGCGCACTATCTAGTTGGGATCAGCCTGCAGCAGGAACAAGATCGTCTTCGCTTGCGCGCCCAACTCGTGGATGGCCGGGATGGCCGTGTCCTGTGGACCCGGAACGAGAACATGGCAGCAGCAGATGCGTTGAGCGTGCGCAACGACTTGGTTCGGCATATTGCGAGTTCCGTTCACTACGGAATGCGTCGAAACGAGATGGCCAGTGCCTTTGAGAAGCCGCCGGGTTCACTCGACTCCTATGTCGCTACCCTTCGCGCGTATTCCCTGAAGCAGCAAATGTCGCCGAAAGGCGTTCAAGAGGGGGAGGCGTTGCTCGACCAGGTTCTCGCCAAGGAGCCCGACTATGCGCCTGCACTGGCCTACAAGAGCCTTGCAAGTACCCTCGATGCGACGAGCTTTTACTCGCCTCGCACGCTGCAGCAACGGGCCGTTGCGCTGCAACAGGCACTGAACCTGGCCGAGCGTGCGCAGGTTCTAGACCCCAGCCTTCCCTCTGCCCAGGAGGCGTTGGCCCTCAGTTCGGTCTTTCTGGGTCGCTATTCCGAGTCGGTCACAGCCGCCCGGCGCTGTGTGGAACTTGCCCCCAGTAACGCGGAGTGCAAATGGATCCTGTCGATGGTCCTCATCAACAGCGGATACCCCGAGGAGTCGTTGAAATGGGGCGCAGAGACG
This sequence comes from Pseudomonadota bacterium, assembly GCA_018241905.1. Lineage (GTDB taxonomy): Bacteria > Pseudomonadota > Gammaproteobacteria > Burkholderiales > Burkholderiaceae_C > Variovorax. The sequence continues at coordinate 2,470 of JAFECZ010000283.1, read as the reverse complement.
ATGGCGGCCACCCCGAGGCCTCAACCTGCCACCCTGTACGGTTGGGGTCGTGTGCTTTGGGCCAACCGGCAGTTCGATAAGGCTTTGGCGGTGTATGACGACTGCCTTCGACAATCCCCTGAGGCCGTTGGGTGCAGCTTGGAGCGCGCGCTGACGCGTGCGGAGGCCGGGGTTCCGGGCGACGCCCGCGCGGAGCTGGACGCGGTTGCCCCGATCGTGCGAAATACCGGCAGAACGTTAGAGCAGGTTGCCGCCAACTTCTACGACCCCAAAAACGCCCAGTTCCTGATTGACCGCCGCGTCGCTGCCGCACGTACGATTACTCGTGAGGCTGAGAGTCTGAGTACAAATCGCTAGATCGCTCTGCAGAAGCCGGCACAGGCCCGTAGGCGTCCGGATAGCGCCGGGGACCGGACGTTTGATCGTGCGCAGCGGAACTTCCGCTCCCGCTGCGAAGCACCTTCGATGAGAAGGCAGTCGCCGTCCTGCCTACGCGCCTGGGCTGGTACCGGTGCGCTCCGACCAAGGTTTCTCGATCGCGGTCAGGTGGTTGTTGCTGCGGTCATCTCTTCGGTCGGAAATGGCAGCCGGGGGATTTGCTGGACCGGCAGGTTTGCCGGTGCCGGCGGGCGCAGGAGTCAATCCATATTGCGCCATCACCTGAGCCAACTTGGCTCGATCAGGCGGCCCGGCCGAATTGACGACGGCGCCGACATCGTGGAAATACTGCGCTCCGATGTCTGGTGTCATGATGACCAGTGCGCGCGCTGCAGCATTGGCCTTGTTGAGGAAGTGATGCGTCGAGCCCCGAGGCGTCGACATCCAGTCACCCGCCTCGAGGTCGCGCGACAACCCGTCGACGCAGTAGCACAGCGTGCCTTCCAGGACGTAGACGCACTCCTCGTTGTTGGTGTGGCTGTGTGGCGGGGGAACGATGGCCCCCGCAGGGACAGTCATCTCGAACACACCCAACCCGCCCTTTTCCGCACCATCGACGAGATAGCGGATCTCCAGTTGGCCCACCTTGATCAATGCGCCGCGCATATGCGTCTCCTGGGTTCGTTGCCGGACCGGGTATTGGGCCGGTGCGAAGAAATTTAGTCCGTTGCGGCAATCTGATAAATAGTGTCCAGTTCAACCCATTGTTGCCAGGGCATATCCAATGAAAAGCAGGCTGACCGGCATGAACGTGTTCGCGGAGGTGGTGGGCGCGAAGAGCTTTTCCGCCGCCGCTGACAAGCTCGGTATCTCCAAGTCGCTGGCGAGCCGAGAGGTCAGCGCGCTTGAGCGCTCCCTGGCGGTGAAACTGCTCAACCGCTCGACGCGCAAGCTGAGCCTGACCGAAGCGGGCAGCATCTTCTACGAGCATTGTGCGAACATCCTGCAGGAGGCGGAACTTGCAGAGCGACGCGTGACGCAGGCCCAGTCCGAGCCGGCCGGAGTCGTGAAGTTGACTGCGATCCCGGCGTTCGCCGTGCGGCACGTGCTGCCCGCAATTGTCGAATTCCACCAGCAGTATCCAAAGATCCAGGTCAGGCTCTCCTGCAGCAATCGCACGGTGGACCTGGGCGCCGAGGGCTTTGACTTGGGCATCCGGTCATCGCGCCCGGCGCCGAATCTGGTCGCACGAAAGCTCGCGGTCAGCCGACTCGTCTTGCTTGCTTCGCCGGACTATCTCGCGAAGCGCGGTACGCCGCGCCGGATCGAGGACCTGCAGAAGCACGACTGCGTGTTCTTTCCAATGCTTGCGCCCAAGGGGGTCTGGACGTTCCGGCGCAGCGGACGGAAATACGCGCTGAAGGTTCCGGCTTCATTCGAGACCGATGACTTGGAGGCCGTCCGCGCGGCTACGCTTTGCGGCCTCGGTGTCGGCCTGCTGCCGCGCCACATGGTGGGCGAGGACGTTCGGCAAGGGACCATCGTGCCGTTGCTGCGGCAGTTTCAACCGGTCCCGGAGGGCGCCATCTATCTGGTCTACCTGCCAAATCGCACGCAGCCGTCTCGGGTGCGGGTGCTGATTGACTTTTTGATCGCGCGCTTCGGACCTGTGCCGCCCTGGGAGGAGGGTTGGTGAAGTCCGACGGCGCAAGCAAAATCAGGCCAGGCGCCTAGAAGCAGCCGGTCGCCCGCGGCAGCAAACGACTACCTCCTCCACGCCGCGGCCTGCCATCAGGGCACGAGCGTCTGGAAACTGGCGGTGATCCGGTGTCCGATAACGAGCGGCCCATGTCCGTAAACGCTGCGGAGTTCACCTTATGGTGCCTCGGCTCTAGACTGGTGCAGACCTTCGATCTGCCCAAAGCCTACGACTGCTTCACACCAAGTTGCGGACCTGGCGTTGGGGCCGACGCAGACTAACCGCGTGAACCAATTCGACTCGAATGCCAAACCGCTTCGTCGAGGCTTCGAGAGCGCGGTTGAGGAGGTTGAGGAGGTTGAGGAGGTTGAGGAGGTTGAGGAGGTTGAGGAG
>JAFECZ010000282.1 GCA_018241905.1 Pseudomonadota bacterium | reverse complement strand
CGGCAGCACCGGCCTGGCGGAATGCATCGACCAGGCCACCCAAGCCATTGGCTGGAAGGAAAAGCGCAACGCGCCCAAGCCCACTGCAGGCGCCAGGCGGCGCGGCGTGGGCATGGCCGCCGCCATGCACGTGAGCGGCAACCGCACCATCGGCAACTGGGACGGCTCCACCGTGGTGGTGAAGGTCAACGAGGACGGCCGCGTGTTCGTCCTCTCGGGCGAATGCGACATGGGCCAGGGCGCGATGACCATGCTCAGCCAGATCGTCGCGCACGAGCTGGACCTGCCGCTGGCGCACATCCATGTGCTGGCGCCGGACACCGACACTGCCCCCATCGCCATCGGCTCGCTCGCCTCGCGCGTGACCATCGCGGCGGGCAACGCGGCCATCGTGGCGGGCCGCATGGTGCGCGACAAGCTCTTTGCGCTGGCTTCGCAGCAATGGAGCGTGCCGCCCGAGAGCCTGAAGCTGCAAGGCGGTTTCGTCTTCGTGGGCCATGCACCCGAGCGGCGCGCGAGCATCGCCGAGCTTGCCCGGCTGCACGTGTGGCGCCATGGCGGCGAAGGCCTGCAGGTCAGCGGCACCTGGGACGCCAAGACCGTCATGCACGACGACAACCTGTACGGCAACATCGCGCCGGCCTATTCCTTCGCCGCGCAGGCGGTCGAGGTGGAGGTGGACACCGAGACCGGCCAGGTCACCGTGCTCGACAGCTTCGTGTCGGACGACTGCGGCAAGGCGCTGAATCCCATCGCCGTCCACGGCCAGACCAACGGCGCGACGGTGCAGGCTTTCGGCTGGGCGCTGTACGAGCAGATGCAGCTCGAGGGCGGGCGCCTGATGAACGGCAACTTCGCCGACTACACCATGGCCACCGCCGACGCGGTGCCGCTGCTGCGCGGCGGCTTCGTCGAATCGAACGACCCCAACGGCCCCTACGGCGCCAAGGGCGCGAGTGAAACCGCCATCCTGCCGGGCGCACCGGCCATTGCCAACGCGGTGTTCGACGCGGTGGGCGCGCGCATCACCACGCTGCCGATCACGCCCGAGAAAGTGCTGGCCGCCCTGGCCGCCCAACGCGCACAGGACGAGGAGGCCCGGCATGCGTGATTTCGATTTCCTGGAGCCAGCCACGGTGCACGAGGCCAGCCACATGCTGGCCGACCTGGGCGACGACTGCCGCGCCATTGCCGGCGGCACCGCTCTCATGCTGGGCATGCGCCAGCGCATGCTCACGCCCACGCACCTGGTGTCGCTGGCGCGGCTGCCGCAGTTGCGCGGCATCGGGTTCGACGCGAAGAACGGCCTGCGCATCGGCGCGCTGGCGCGCCATGCGGACGTGGCCGCCTCGCCGCTGGTGCGCCAGCACGTTCCGGTGCTGGCCAGCATGGCCTCGCGGGTGGCCAACCCGCAGGTGCGCAACCAGGGCACCATTGGCGGCAATCTCTGCTATGCCGACCCTTCCACCGACCCGCCGGGCTGCCTGATGGCGCTGGGCGCGCAGGTGGTGCTGGGCAGCAGCCGCGGCGAGCGGGTCTTGTCCGTCGAGGAGTTCCTGGTCGACTACTACGTGACCGCGCTGGAGCCCGACGAAATCGTGGTCGAGATCCGCGTGCCGCCGCTGGCCGCGGGCACCGATGGCGTGTATTCGCGCTTCCTGCGCACCGCGGCCGAACACCGGCCGCTGGCCAGCGTGGCTTTCGTGGCGCGCCGAGACGGCCTGCTGTGCCGCGAGGCGCGAATCGCGGTGGGCGCCTCCACGCCCATCCCGGTGCGCCTGCGCCGCGCCGAAGCCTTCCTCGAAGGCCGCTCGATCGACGAGCGCACGGTGCACGAGGCGGCGGACATCGTCGCCGCCGACATCGATCCCGTGTCCGACGCGCGCGGCAGCGCCGACTTCCGGCGCGAAATGGTGCGCGTGGTGGCACGCCGCACGGTGGCCGGGCTGTTCGGCCTCACCAACATCCAGGGAGTTCAAGAATGAGCACGCACCGCATCGATTGCACCGTCAACGGCGAGGCCTGCAGCGTGGAGCACGTGCCCGCGCGGCGCCTGCTGTCGGACTTCCTGCGCGACGACCTGGTGCTCACCGGCACCAAGCGCGGCTGCGAAACCGGCATCTGCGGCGCCTGCTCGGTGCTGGTGGACGGCGAAGTGGTCAAGTCCTGCCTGATGCTGGCCGTGCAGGTGCAGGGCCGCGACATTCGCACCGTGGAAGGCCTTGCCCAGGGCGAGCAATTGCATCCGCTGCAGGAGAGCTTCATGAAGTGCGGCGGCCTGCAGTGCGGCTACTGCACGCCCGGCTTCCTGATGACCTCGTGCGCCATGCTCGAGAACAACCCCAACCCCAGCGCCGACGAAGTGCGCCACGGCCTGAACGGCAATCTGTGCCGCTGCACCGGCTACACGCAAATCGTCGAATCGGTGCTGGTGGCCGCCGGCAAGATGCGGGAGAACCAGACAAATGGAAATTGAAAAGACATTGAACGTCGCGGCCGCGCCGCAGCAGGTGTGGGAGCTGCTGCTCGACCCGCAGGTGATGGGCGGCTGCGTGCCCGGCATGCAGTCCATCGACGTCGTCAGCCCCACCGAGTACGTGGCGCTGATGCACGTGAAGATCGCCTTCGTCAGCGCCCGGTTCAAGCTGCGCACCAACATCGTGGAGCAGCGCGCGCCGGACTACCTGCGCGCCGAAGGCACGGGCGAAGACGCCTCGGTGGCCAGCTCGCTCAAGCAGCGAAGCGAAATCTTCCTCACGCCCTTGGCCGACGGCGGGACCGAGCTGCGCATCAAGGTCAACGTCGACGTGCTTGGGCGCCTGGGCACCTTCGGCCTGTCGGTGATGAAGACCAAGGCCGACCGGATGTGGGAAGAGTTCGGCAACAACCTGCGCGCACGCATGGACGCAACGGCGACGGCGACGGCGACGGCGAGCGGCCCAGCGCCCGCCGCCGGAGCGCAGTCGGCCAAGCCGGCGGCAGCGCCCGCCGCCAGGACTGCCGAGCAGCCGGCGCCACCGGCTGCCGCAAGCCAGCGCGCACCGGCGCCTGCGCCCTCACCGGTGGCCGCCGCGGCACCACCCTCGCCCGCAGCCACGCCGCTGGCGAGCATGCCGCCTCCCGTGGCCGCGCCTGCACCGGCCGCAAGCAGCTGGTGGTCGCGCGTGCTCGGCCACGGTGCCGCCCCCGCCCCGGGCCGCTTCATTCACATCGAGCTGCGCCAGGGCGGCACGACCATCCGCGTCGACTGGCCCCTGGAGGGCGCCGACCAATGCCAGGCCTGGCTGCGCGAACTGGCGTCGGCGCGCTGAAGGACCGCGCCGCATTGATTAATACGGCAGTAAGCATTTCCGCAAATCACAACGCCGCAACCGAGAAATACGACCGGTTTCGGCGTTGATTTGTCGCCGTTCAAGTTCGGGCAACCTAGACTAGGCGCGGGCCCTCCGAAAGTGTCCTTTTCACATGGGACGCCAGTGGCGGGGCTGTCTTGCGTGTTGAAAGGAAAGCGCATGCCCGCAACGATCTTTGTTGGCCAGGTACTGACGCCCCAATATTCGCTCGGCCTGGTCGCCTTGTCGTACCTGGTTTCCTTCGCCGGATCGCTGACGGCCATCATGTGCGCCAACCGCCTGCTCAAGACCAACGGCCTGGCGAGGTTCTCCATGCTGGCCTGCGCCGCCGTGGCGCTGGGCGGCATCGGCATCTGGTCCATGCACTTCATCGGAATGCTGGCCTACGAACTGCCGGTGCCCATCGTGTACGAGCCGATGCTCACCGTCGGCTCGCTGGCAGCAGCCGTGCTGATCTCGGGCATCGCGCTGTACCTGGCAGGCGGGCGGTGCAAGTTCAGCAAGCCGGGCTGGGTTGCGGCCAGCATCCTGGCCGGTCTGGGCATCTGCGTGATGCACTACATGGGCATGTACGCCATGCAGCTGCGCGCCGCCATGGAGATGGACCTGCGCGTCGTGGCCATGTCGATGGGCATTGCCGTGACGGCAGCCGCCGTGGCACTGTGGCTGGCCTTTCACACCAGCAGCCTGGCGCGCCAGACCGTCTCTGCCGCCGTCATGGCGCTGGCGGTTTGCGCCATGCACTACGTGGGCATGCACGCGGCCACCATGGTCTGCACCGCGCCCATTGCCGCACGGGGCCTCACGCTCAGCGAAACGGACCTGGTGCTGGTGGTGTTCAGCATCATCGGCATGGTGCTCGTCTCGATCTACTGGCTGGTGACGGACGTGGACATCGCGGCCATCCGCCAGCGCGTGGTTGTGGCGCGGCGCGGCTGAGGCTCACGCCGCTGCGGTTCAGCGAGCCGCCACATCGGGCGCCAGCAGCGCCTGCAAGTTCACCGCATTGGCCATGGCCTCGTAGCCTGCATCGTTGGGGTGCAGGTGGTCGCCCGAGTCGTACTCGGGGCGCAGGCGCGTCGGGCGCGACGGATCGCGCAGCGCCTGGTCGAAGTCGACCACGGCATCGAAGGCGCCTGCCGTGCGGATCCACGCATTCAGGGCCTGGCGGACCACCTCCTTCGCAGGGCTGTAGTGACCCTCCAGCGGGGTTCCCTTGAGGGCATCCTCGAAGGGCGGCAGCGTGGCGCCGATCACCCGCACGCCCTGCACATGCGCCTGGGAGACCAACTGGCGCAAGCCCCGGCTGAGCTCGTCCACCGTCGGGCCTGCCTCGCCCGGCGCAAAGGGGCCGCCGGGCCAGCCAATGTCGTTGGTGCCCAGCAGGACGATCACCGCGCCGACGCCCGGCTGCTGCAGCACGTCCTTGCCCAGCCGCGACAGACCGGCGTCGCCCATGCCGGGCCGCAGCAGCCGGTTGCCCGAAATACCCGCATTCAGCACCGCCACGCCGTGTGGCGCCAACCGGCCGGCGAGGACATCGGGCCAGCGCTTGTCGGCGCCGGGCGTAGCGCCGTTGCCGTCGGTGATGGAATCGCCCAGCGCCACCACTGCCGAGGGCTTGCCCGGGGCCTGCACCAACACTGTCGACATGAAGGCGCGGGCGCTGGAGACCTGCGCATCCGAGGGCGCCGCCTGGCCGGTGCGGTCGCCGGACATCAACAGCGTCCGATCCCGCGCATCCCAATGGAAGCCGCCAAGGCGCGTGCGCTCGCGCAGGTACAGGTCGGCCTGCAGGCGCGCGCCGGCTGCCACGGGCAGGTCGACGGGATCGCTGACGGCCCGGGCACCGGGTGCGACAACAACGCCTTCCTGCCCGTCGAAACGCACCGGGGCCCCGCGTCCGCCCCTTCCCAGCGTGGCCACATGCGCCCGGGCGATCTTCAAGGGCTGGTCGCTGTAGGCGTTGTCCACCACGACGCGCACGCGCTCGCCGCCGATGCTGGTGCGCAGGAACTGGCGCAAGGTGGTGTCCCGCAGTTCCAGCGGCATGCCCAGGGGCAGCACGAAATCGCTGGCCCACAAGGGCTGCACCGACGCCGTCCAGGTGGCCGCCCAGTGCTGGTGCGGTTCGGGCTGGGCGCGTGGTTGCGCGTTGGCAAGGCTCAGTGCCGCGGCAAGCACGGGAGCCACCAGCGCGGCTTTCAGTCTGGAATTCATGGTGTCGGTCCTTGGGTCGAAGAAATAAGCCTCGACTTTTTCCCATTCCTGTTTCATTGCCCAGAAGGCAAAATGGAAGACAAACCCATCGAAATTGGAATATCCCAGTGGATCGACTCAAGGCCATGAATGCATTCGTCCGCGCCGTGGACCTGGGCAGCCTCTCGGCCGCCGCACGCGAGCTGCACACCACGCAGCCCACGGTCAGCAAGCTGGTGGCGGCGCTGGAGCATTCGGTGGGGGTTCGCCTGCTCGAGCGCGCCAGCACCCGAGTCGCCGCCACGGACGAAGGGCTGCGCTTTCTCGACAGCGCCCGGCGGCTGCTGGAGGACTACCAGGAGGCCGTGGGCGAACTCACCCAGCGCACGCGCGAGCCACGGGGCCTGGTACGCATCTCGGCGCCGGTGGCGCTGGGCGAGCTGCGGCTGAACCGCCTCATGCTCGAAGCCATGGCGCGCCACCCCCAGTTGCAGGTCACGCTGTTGCTGGACGACCGTTTCATCGACCCGGTGCAAGAGCGCATCGATCTGGCGGTACGCATCGGCGGCGCGCTGCCGCCCGACCGGGTGGCACTGCCGCTCGCGGTGTGGCCGCGCTGGCTGGTGGCCTCGCCCGACTACGTGAAGGGCCGCGGCGAGCCCCGCGACCCGCAGGCGCTGGCGCAGCACGGCTACCTGCGCTACGCCAGCCCCGAAAACACCGTCACGCTCGACGGACCGGACGGCACTGCCCGCGTCGAGTTGGCGGCTCGCTACCGCGTCAACAGCGCCGTCGCCATGCTGGAGGCGGTGCGGGCCGGCGCGGGCATTGCCCTGCAGCCCAGCTGGATGGTGCGCGACCTGCTCGATGCAGGCTCGCTGGTGCGTATCCTGCCGCGCTGGAGCGGCCCGGCGCAGAAGGCCCATCTCATCCACGCGCCGCGCAGCCGCCAGCCCATGCGCGTGCAGGCCATCCAGGACCTGCTGCTGGCGGCCGTGCCAGGTTGGTAATGACTGTGTAACGGCCCGCGGCGCGACCGGCCGGCGGTGTAGACTGGCTGGTTTTCTTCCCCTGGCTGTAAGCTGAACGTGTCACAGCAGCGACGCACAGACTTCACCGGCCCGGCGCTGATTCGCCTGCTCGCCCGCCTCACCGAGGCCGAGCCCCCCGGATCCCAACAAGCTTTCGCGGATCGACTGAGCCAATGGCTCGGTTGGACGGACGCCATCTCGCTCTCGGCAGCATTGAATGGCGCTGGCCCCGCGCAGGCTCCTGCGCCGCAGGCCGATGCACGCCCCTCCCCG
>JAFECZ010000281.1 GCA_018241905.1 Pseudomonadota bacterium | reverse complement strand
GGCCCGGCCCACGCGCGCTGCCGTGTGGGCGATCTGGCGCTGCAGGTTGGTCAGGTCGACCTCGTCGTCGTCCACCAGGGTGATGTGGCCGACGCCGGCACCCGCCAGGTACAGCGCCACCGGCGAGCCCAGGCCGCCCGCGCCAATGACCAGCGCGTGCCCGGCCGATACCCGGGCCTGGCCGTCGATGCCGAATTCCTCCAGGAGAATATGGCGCGAATAGCGCAGCAGATCGTCGTCGTCCATGCGCTTTGCGCGGCGGGCGCCGTGGCCTCCGACGGCAGTCGGAAGCCGCGCGGCCTGCGCCTTAGTTTTCCTTCTTCTCTTCCTTGCGCTCGACCTGGGTCTTGCTCACCAGGACCGGCTGGCCCTTGAGCTGTGCCAGGGCCTGCATCAGCGGGAAGTCCTTGTCGGAACCGAACTCCGGCGTCTTGCGGTCCTGCTGCGGCTTGAGCGCCTCGGCCTCCAGGCGCTTGCGCGCTTCTTCCCGGGCCTTTTCGCGGTCGGGGCTCTTGTCCTCGGGGCCCTGGCCGCTGGTCAGGTGCTTGTCGAGGTCGGCTTCGCGCATGCGCAGGATGGCGTAGGGGCTGCCCTCGGCCGTTTCATCCACCAGCACGTTGGGCACGATGCCGCGCGCCTGGATCGAGGTGCCGCTGGGCGTGTAGTAGCGCGCCGTGGTGATCTTCAGGCCGGTATCGGGGCCGAGCGGGCGCACCGTCTGCACCGAGCCCTTGCCGAAGGTCTGGCTGCCCATGACGGTGGCGCGCTTGTGGTCTTGCAGCGCGCCGGCCACGATTTCGCTGGCCGATGCCGAGCCTTCGTTGACCAGCACCACCAGGGGCACCGACTTGAGCCCCGCCGGCAGGCCGCGCAGCGGGTCGCTGCCGGAGCGGCGCTGGTAGTACTCTGGCGCGGCCTTGTAGACCGACTTGCTTTCGGGCAGCTGGCCGTCGGTGGACACCACCGTCACGTTCTCGGGCAGGAAAGCCGCCGAGATGGCCACCGCCGCGTCGAGCAGGCCGCCCGGGTCGTTGCGCAGGTCGAGCACCATGCCCTTGAGGTTGGGGTCGGCCTTGTACAGCTCCTCGACCTTCTTGACGAAGTCGTCGACCGTGCGTTCCTGGAACTGCGACAGGCGGATCCAACCGTAGCCGGGCTCCAGCATCTTGCCGCGCACCGACTGGGTGCGGATTTCCTCGCGCGTGATGGTGACCGGGAAGGTGCGGTTCTCGTCCTTGCGGAAGATGGTGAGCATCACCTTGGTGTTGGCCTCGCCGCGCATGCGCTTGACGGCCTCGTTCAGGGTGAGGCCGCGCACCGCCGTGTCATCGATCTTGGTGATCATGTCGTTGGGCTTGAGGCCTGCGCGAAAGGCGGGCGAGCCCTCGATGGGCGAGACGATCTTGACCAGGCCGTCTTCCTGCGAGATTTCGATCCCCACGCCGACGAAGCGGCCGGTGGTGCCTTCCTTGAATTCCTTGAAGGACTTCTTGTCGAAGTACTGGGAATGCGGATCGAGGCCGGCCACCATGCCGGAGATGGCGTCGGAGATGAGCTTTTTCTCGTCCACCGGCTCGACGTAGTCGCTCTTGACCATGCCGAACACGGCGGCGAGCTGTTGGAGTTCTTCGAGCGGCAGCGGGGCCAGCGAGCCTCGGGCAACGGTTTGCAGCGAGACGGTGGTCAGCGCGCCGGCGACGGCGCCAGCGGCGACCCAGCCTGTAATCTTGAGTTTCTGGCCCATGGGGGATGTCCTGGTGTCCTGTCAGCGAACCGGATCAATATACACAGCTTGGAAGCGAAGCATCTGCAACAGTTCCAAGACTGTGCGTGGCGCTAGGCCTTTCCTTGGTTGGCGACGGCCGCAGCCGCCTTGGCAGCGGCTTCGGCATCGCCCAGGTAGTAGTGGCGCAGCGGCTTGAGATCGCTGTCGAGTTCGTACACCAGCGGGATGCCGTTGGGAATGTTCAGGCCGACGATGTCGGCGTCGGAGATGCCGTCCAGGTATTTCACCAGGGCGCGGATGGAATTGCCGTGGGCCGCCACCACCAGCCGGCGCCCGGCGCGGATGGCCGGGGCCATGGACTCGTTCCAGAAGGGCAGCACGCGCGCCACCGTGTCCTTCAGGCACTCGGTGAGCGGAATCTGCTCGGGCGACAGCTTGGCGTAGCGCACGTCCGCGCGCTCGCTGCGCGGGTCGTTGGGCGCCAGGGCCGGGGGCGGGGTGTCGTAGCTGCGGCGCCAGACCAGCACCTGCTCGTCGCCGTACTGCTTGGCCATGTCGGCCTTGTTCAGGCCCTGCAGGGCGCCGTAGTGGCGCTCGTTCAGGCGCCACGAATGCACCACGGGCAGCCAGGTGCGGTCGAGTTCGTCGAGCGTGTGCCACAGGGTGCGGGTGGCGCGCTTGAGCACGCTGGTGTAGGCAATGTCGAAGTCGTAGCCCTCGGCCTTGAGCAGGCGCCCGGCCTGCTTGGCCTGCTCCACACCGGTGGGAGTGAGGTCGACGTCGGTCCAACCGGTGAAGCGGTTTTCGAGGTTCCAGGTCGATTCGCCATGGCGAATCAGCACCAGCTTGTACATGTGTAGGGGCCCTTTTTCGACTGCGGGGGTCTGCAATCGGCAGATCTGCAAAACCCGACATTCTAAAATCCGGGGTTCGTCATCCAAGGACTCCCGTGAAATTCTTCTTCGACTTCGTCATTGCCAACTGGGTGCTGTTCCTGGTTGCGATCGCCTCCGGCACCATGCTTTTCTTCCCGATGGTGCAAAAGGCCGGCCAGGGCGCGCTCAGCGCCGAGGGCGCCGTGCAGCTGATCAACCGCCAGCGCGCGGTGGTGGTGGACATCCGCGCCCCCGAGGAATTTGCCGCAGGCCACGTGAGCGGCGCGCGCAACGTGCCGCTGGACCAGCTCGAGGCCAAGCTGGCCGGCACCGTGAAGAACAAGTCGCTGCCCCTGCTCATCGTGTGCGCCAGCGGCGCCCGCGCCCAGCGCGCCGTGGCGGTGGCCAAGAAGCTCGGCTACGAGCAGGCCCAAGCCCTGGGCGGCGGACTCAAATCGTGGAAAGACGCTAACCTGCCGCTTGAAAAAGCCTGAATGCTGCGCAGATACCCAAGATGAAGCCGGTCAAGATGTACACCACCGCGGTTTGCCCCTACTGCATCCGCGCCAAGCAAATCCTCAAATCCAAGGGCGTCGACCAGATCGAGGAAATCCGCGTCGACGCCGACCCCGGCGCCCGCGCCACCATGATGGAGATCACCCAGCGCCGCACGGTGCCGCAGATCTTCATCGGCGACACCCACGTGGGCGGCTGCGACGACCTGATGGCACTGGACAGCCGCGGCGGCCTCGAGCCGCTGCTCAAGGCAGCCTGAACCCGACCCGGGCGCGTCGCGCCCAACGGTCATAATCACCGATTCACCTGGGCCCGCGGCGGGAAGAATTTCCCGGCGGGCCTTGTCTCGATACCCGAAAGAAACACCATGGCCGACAACCAAGATCCCGTTTTCCAGATTCAACGCGTCTACCTGAAGGACCTGTCGCTGGAGCAGCCCAATTCGCCGGCCATCCTGCTCGAGCAGGAAGCACCCACCGTCGACATCCAGCTGGGCGTGGATGCGCAGCCGGTCAACGAAGGCATCTTCGAAGTGACCGTGTCGGCCACCGTGCAGACCAAGATCAACGACAAGACGGTGTTCCTGGTCGAAGCCAAGCAGGCCGGCATCTTCGAGATCCGCAACCTGCCGCAAGACCAGATGTCGCCCATCCTGGGCATCGCCTGCCCGCAGATCGTCTACCCCTACCTGCGCGGCAACGTGGCCGACACCATCCAGCGCGCCGGCTTCCCGCCCGTGCACCTGGCCGAGATCAACTTCCAGGCCATGTTCGAGCAGCAGCAGGCCCAGGCCGCTGGCACCCCCGCCCAGTAAGTCGCAAGGTGCCGCGCCCTGGCGCGGCACAGCTCGAAGATGAAGATCTGCGTGCTCGGCGCCGGCGCCTGGGGAACGGCGCTGGCCATCAATGCCTCCGGCCGCCACGCGGTCAGCCTGTGGGCGCGCGATGCGGCGCAACTGGCCGCCATGCAGGCCGAGCGTGAAAACCGCCGCTATCTGCCGGGCATTGCCTTCCCCTCATCGCTGCAGGTCGTCGGCGGATCCGCCGTCGATGCGGCCCAGGCGGGCGAACTGGTCATCATTGCCACGCCCATGGCGGCGCTGCGCGAGCAACTGCAGGCCTTGCGCGGACTGCGCGTTCCCGTGGCCTGGCTGTGCAAGGGCGTGGAGCCGGCGCAGGGCAGCGGACAAGACATCGGCTTGCTGGCCCACGAAATCCAGGCCCAGGTCGCGCCCGGGCTTGCCGCCGGCGTGCTCAGCGGCCCCAGCTTCGCGCTGGAAGTGGCGCGGGGGCAGCCCACCGCGCTGGTGGCCGCCAGCAGCCATGCCGGCGTGCGCCAGGCGCTGGTCGAGGCCTTCCACGGCCCGTCGCTGCGCGTGTATGCCAACGACGACATCGTCGGCGTCGAAGTGGGCGGTGCGGTGAAAAACGTGCTGGCCATTGCCACCGGCCTGGCCGACGGGCTGGCGCTGGGCCTGAATGCGCGAGCCGCGCTCATTACCCGCGGGCTGGCCGAAATGACGCGCCTGGGCAGTGCGCTCGGTGCGCGGGCCGACACCTTCATGGGTCTGTCGGGCCTGGGCGACCTGGTGCTCACCGCCACCGGCGACCTGTCGCGCAACCGCAAGGTGGGCCTGCTGCTGGCCCAGGGCCACAGCCTGGCCGAGGCGGTGCAATCGCTCGGCCACGTGGCCGAAGGCGTGTACTGCGCTCGCGCCGTCGTGCAGCGTGCGGCGCAACTGGGCGTCGAGATGCCCATTGCAAGCGGCGTGGTGGCCTTGCTCGACGGCAGTGCGCGGCCGGCCGAAGTCGTGGCTGCCCTGATGGGACGCGAGCCCACCGCCGAACTGGGCTGACCGGCCGGACTGCCGGCAGCTTCGCAGCGGCCTTCGATGGCCGGAACTCACCGGCCCCGGGGATACCCGCAGTGCATCCCGCCTTGATGGCGACCGGGCCTTGCGCTAGCGTGGCGGCTCCTCAACTGCCGCTTTCGGAGAACTTCCAATGATTCGTCACGCCAAGCCGATTCGACTCGCCGCCGCCGCGCTGTGCGCCGCCGGGCTGCTCGCAGCCTGCGCCACGGGCATGGGCATGGGCGCCAAACCCATGGGCTTCTTCATCACGAGCAATGGCCCCGGAAAAGGCGGCGATCTGGGCGGCTTGACCGGTGCCGATGCCTGGTGCCAGGCGCTGGCCGCATCGGCCGGCGGCGGCAGCCGAACCTGGCATGCCTACCTCAGCACCACGGCCAGTGGCAGCACGCCTGCTGTCAATGCCCGCGACCGCATCGGCGCCGGCCCCTGGTACAACGCCAAGGGCGTCATGGTGGCCAGCAGTGTGGCCGACCTGCACAGCCCCAACGCCAAGCTGGGCAAGGACACATCGCTCAACGAGAAGGGCGAGGTGATCAGCGGCTTCGGCGACCCGGTGAACCGCCACGACATCCTGACCGGATCGCGCCCCGACGGCACGGTGGCCGTGCCCGAAGCCGGCAAGGACACCACCTGCGGCAACTGGACCAAATCGGATGGCGGCTCGGCCATCGTCGGCCACCACGACGGCAAGGGGACCAACCCCGACCCCGTGGCCAATGCCTCGTGGAATTCATCGCACGGCACCCGCGGCTGCAGCGTCGATCAGCTCAAGATGAGCGGCAGCGCCGGCCTGCTCTATTGCTTCGCCACGAACTGAAGTTCGTCACGCCCCATTCCAGTCCCGCACCGGGGAACTGGCTTTGCCAGGCCCCAGGTGGGGTCGCCCCCTTTGGGGGGTGGAGTTACACGACCGAAGGGAGTGAAAAGCCGGGGGGCTCTATTTATGCTGGGGAGTATGCGAGGCGCACGTAGATGGGGGCGAAGGCCTCCGCCTGCGTGATCTCGATCAGCGTTTCCTTGGCCAGCTCGAGCATGGCGATGAAGGTGACCACCATCACCGGCGTGCCGCGGCTCACGTCGAACAGGTTCTCGAATTCGACAAAGCGCCGCCCCTGCAGGTGGCGCAGCACGATGCTCATGTGTTCGCGCACGCTGAGTTCCTCGCGCGAGATCTTGTGGTGCTGCACCAGCTTGGCCCGCTTGAGGATGTCGGCCCAGGCGTCGCGCAGGTCGACCACGTTGACGTCGGGAAAGCGCGGCTTGAGCGACTGCTCGATGTAGACGTTGGCGCGCCAGAAGTCGCGCCCGAAGGTTGGCATGGCACCGATGGCGGCGGCCTGCATCTTGGTCTGCTCGTACTCCATGAGCCGGCGCACCAGCTCGGCACGCGGGTCTTCCGCTTCTTCGCCCTCGGCCGTCTTCTTGGGCGGCAGCAGCATGCGCGACTTGATCTCGATCAGCATGGCCGCCATCAGGAGGTACTCGGCGGCCAGCTCCAGGTTGGTCTGGCGGATCTCGTCGACGTAGGCCAGGTACTGGCGGGTGAGCCCCGCCATGGGGATGTCGAGGATGTTGAAGTTCTGCTTGCGGATGAGGTAGAGCAGCAGGTCGAGCGGGCCCTCGAAGGCCTCCAGGAAGACGCGCAGCGCCTCAGGCGGGATGTACAGGTCGTTCGGCAGCGCGAACAGCGGCTCGCCGTAGAGGCGGGCGAGCGCAACCTGGTCAACGACTTCGGGCATGGCCGAGACGATGGGCCCGCCTTCCTCGTCCTGCGCGCTGAAGACCTCGCTGGTCATCGGCCGGAAGCGGGCTTATCTGTTGGTGGGCCGGGTCTGGTAGACGTAGGGCTGCTGGGCCACCCGCGCCTCGCTGAACTCTTCCTGCGACTCGCGGTCGAGGT
>JAFECZ010000280.1 GCA_018241905.1 Pseudomonadota bacterium | reverse complement strand
TACGGTGCGCAGTACGGCGGCTCCACCACCGCCATTCTGGTCAACCTGCCGGGCGAGTCGTCGTCGGTGGTCACGGTGATCGACGGCTACCAGATGGCGCGCAAGGGGCGAGCCGGTCCAGCGCTGGCCGCTGCTGGCCTGGGCTCCTTCTTCGCCGGCTGCGTGGGCACGCTGATCCTGGCCGCCTTCGCGCCGCCGCTGACCGAGCTGGCCTTCAAGTTCGGCCCCGCCGAATACTTCTCGCTGATGATCCTGGGCCTGATCGGCGCGGTGGTGCTGGCATCGGGTTCGCTGCTCAAGGCGGTGGCCATGATCGTGCTGGGCCTGCTGCTGGGCCTGGTGGGCACCGACGTGAACTCCGGCGTGGCGCGCTTCTCGTTCGACATTCCCGAACTGACCGACGGCATCGGCTTCGTGGCCATCGCCATGGGCGTGTTCGGCTACGGCGAAATCATCTCGAACCTGTCGCAGCCCGAGGAAGACCGCGAAGTGTTCACCGCCAAGGTGTCGGGCCTGTTCCCCACCAAGGAAGACTTCAAGAACATGCTGCCTGCCGTGATCCGCGGCACGACGCTGGGTTCGGCGCTGGGCATCCTGCCCGGCGGCGGTGCGCTGCTGGCGGCCTTTGCGGCCTACACCATCGAGAAGAAGACCAAGCTCAAGCCGGGCGAAGTGCCTTTCGGCAAGGGCAACATCCGCGGCGTGGCATCGCCCGAGTCGGCCAACAACGCCGGCGCGCAGACCTCCTTCATCCCGCTGCTCACGCTGGGCATTCCGCCCAACGCCGTGATGGCGCTGATGGTGGGCGCCATGACCATCCACAACATCCAGCCGGGCCCGCAGGTGATGACCAGCAACCCCGAGCTGTTCTGGGGCCTGATCGCCTCGATGTGGATCGGCAACGCGATGCTCGTCATCCTGAACCTGCCGCTGATCGGCATGTGGATCAAGCTGCTGTCGGTGCCCTACCGCTTCCTGTTCCCCTCGATCGTGCTGTTCTGCGCCATTGGCGTGTACTCGACGAACAACAACACCTTCGACATCTGGATGGTGGGTGCCTTCGGCTTCATCGGCTACCTGTTCTACAAGCTGGGTTGCGAGCCTGCGCCGCTGCTGCTGGGCTTCATCCTGGGCCCGATGATGGAAGAGAACCTGCGCCGTGCGCTGCTGCTCTCGCGCGGCGACTGGAGCGTGTTCGTCACGCGCCCCATCTCGACGGGCCTGCTCGCCGCTGCCGTGCTGCTGCTGGTGATCGTGCTGCTGCCGGCTGTGAAGTCGAAGCGGGAAGAGGCCTTCGTCGAAGACTGATCGGCGAGGCAGACCCATCCTGCAGGAACGGCGCCTTCGGGCGCCGTTTTTTTTGCGCTGCTCAGGCCCTGCCCGGGCGGGGCGGCTTGAGGTACTGGCGCGCAATGTCGAGGAAGGCCATCGCCGCCGGGCTGAGCGGGTGCTTGGCCAGCCGCAGCGCCATGACAGGGTATTCGAGCGTGGGCCGGGTGACGGCAACCGCGCGCAGGTTGGGCGGCATCAGTACTTCGACATACCGGGGCAGCAGCGATACGCCGGCGCCGGCCTGGATCAGCCCGAACGCGGTGGAGAGCATCGACACATGGTGCAGCACCCGCGGCTCCAGGTTGGCGATGCCGGCCAGCTGGCGGCCCACCGAGCGCCAGATGTTGGCGTCGGGGTTCACGTGGATGAAGGGCAGGGCCTCGAGCAGCCGGGCCTCGACGGCGCTGCGCGAAGCCAGGGGATGGTCATCGCGCACGAACAGCGCCATGCGCTCGGTGAACAGGGGCTCGGTGGCCAGCTCGGAATGCGAGGGGCCGATGTCAGAGCCGAAGCCCAGGTCGGCCTCCTTCGACACCACGCGCGAAATCATCTGCTCGGCCGTGCTGTCCAGCAGCGAGGTGGCCAGGCGCGGATGCGCCTTGGCGAAGCGGCCCAGCAGGGGCGGCATCAGCGCGCCGGCGGTGAGGTGGCCCACGGCCACCACCACGCGGCCCTCGCGCAGCTGCGCCTGCGAGCGGCAGGCGTTGACCGATTCGTCCACCAGCCGCAGCGCGCGCACGGCGGTGTCCACCATCATCTGGCCGGCATCGGTCAGCTGCAGGCGCCGCCCGCGCACCACCAGGGCCTGGCCCAGCTCGTCTTCCATGCGCTTGACCAGGTGGCTGATGGCCGGCTGGGTGAGCTGCAGGCTCTCGGCCGCCAGGGTGAAGCTGCCGGTTTCGGAAACGGCTGCCAGCGCGCGCAACTGCTGCAGCGAGATCTCGTCGGTGGTTGCTGCTCTTGGCATAAATCAAGCTAATACTGGAATAACTTGGATTATCTGGTTTGATGGGGGTTGGCTGCTTAGCATCGAAGGTTTGCCAACCACACTCCACACACCATGCAACGCCACCAGTTTCTGAAGGCCCTTGCCGCGGCGGCGATGTGCCTTGCTGCTTCCGGCACCGCCCTGGCGCAGGGCTACCCGGCCAAGCCGATCCGGCTGATCGTTCCGTTTCCGGCCGGCGGCGCCACCGATCTGTTTGCCCGCACGCTCAGCCAGAAGATGGGCGAGCGCCTGGGCACGACCCTGGTGGTGGACAACAAGCCGGGCGCCGGCGGCGCCATCGGCTCCGACCTGGCGGCCAAGTCCGCGCCCGACGGCTACACGCTGCTGCTGGGCACCACCAGCACGCACGCCATCGGCCCGGTAATCAGCAAGGTGCCCTACGACACGGCGCGCGACTTCACGCCCATTGCCCATGTGGGCGATGCGCCCAGCATCATGCTGGTGCCCAACAGCTCGCCGGCCAAGACCGTGCGCGAATGGGTCGACTACGCCAGGAAGAACCCCGGCAAGCTCAACTACGCATCGAGCGGCAACGGCACCATCGTGCAGCTCACGGCGGAGCTGTTCAAGTCGCAGGCGAGCCTGTTCGTCACGCACATTCCCTACAAGGGCACGGCCCTGGCCATGCCCGACCTGATGAGCGGCAAGGTCGACGTGCTGTTCGATTCGCTGCCCACCGGCATGCCCTTCGTGCGAGACGGCCGGCTGCGTGCGCTGGGCGTCACGTCGCTCAAGCGCAGCCCGCTGGCGCCCGACCTGCCTGCCGTGGCCGAGACGCTGCCGGGCTTCGAGTCGAACACCTGGTTCGGGCTGTACGGCCCCAAGGGCCTGCCCGCCGACATGGTGGCGCGCGTGAACAAGGCCGCCAACGAGGCGCTGGCCGATGCGCAGCTGCGAGAGAAGCTCTCCAGCCTGGGCATCGAGCCCACGCAGAGCACGCCGGAGCAACTGGCCAAGCTGGCTGCGCAAGACACTGCCAAGTGGAAGCAGATCATCATCGAGCGCAAGATCACGAACGAATAGCGCCACCCCGACTCTCGCTCACTTCAGGCCTTCACCACGGACATCTACCGACATGAACTTCGACTTCAACAATCCCTACCTCAGCACCCGCCTTCCGGTGTTCGCCCGCAACGTGGTGTCCACCTCGCACCCGCTGGCCGCACAGGCTGGCCTGCGCATCCTGCAGCAGGGCGGCAATGCCGTGGATGCAGCCGTGGCCACCGCCGCCGTCATGACGCTGGTGGAGCCGGTCAGCAACGGCCTGGGCAGCGATGCCTTCTGCATCCTGTGGGACGGCGAGAAGCTGCACGGCCTGAATGCCTCGGGCTGCTCGCCGCAGGCCTGGACGCCCGAGTACTTCAAGAAGAAGTACGGTGCCGATGCCGCGACCCCGCCGCAGCGCGGCATCGATTCCGTCACCGTGCCGGGCGCCGTGGGTTCGTGGATGGCGCTGTCCGAGCGCTTCGGCAAGCTGCCCTTTGCCGACCTGATGGGGCCGGCCATCGAAGTGGCCGAGCGCGGCTACCTGATGCCGGTGGTGGTGCAGGAGAAGTGGGCCGCCGCCACGCCGCTGCTGCAGTCGCAGCCGGGCTTTGCGCAGAGCTTCCTGCCCTGGGGCCGCGCACCCAAGGTGGGCGAACTGTTCAAGTTCCCGTCGGCGGCGCGTGCGCTCCGGTCCATTGCGCTGACTCGTGGCGAATCCTTCTACCGCGGCGAGATCGCCCAGGCGCTGGAGAAGTTCTCCACCGAGCATGGCGGCAGCCTCAAGGCCAGCGACATGGCCAACTGGAAGCCCGAGTGGGTCGAGCCCATTGCGCGCAACTACCGCGGCCACACGCTGCACGAAATTCCGCCCAACGGCCAGGGCATCGCGGCGCTGATCGCGCTGGGCATCCTGGACAAGTTCGACGTCGGCTCGCTGCCGGTCGATTCGGTGGCCTCGCAGCACCTGCAGATCGAAGCCATGAAGCTGGCCTTTGCCGACGTGTACCGCTACGTGGCCGACCCATCGTCGATGGAGGTGACCCCCGCGCAAATGCTCGATGACGCCTACCTGGCTTCGCGTGCGAAACTCATCGACGTGAACAAGGCGCAGGACTTCAAGGCGGGCAACCCGGTCAAGGGCGGCACCATCTACCTCACGGCTGCGGATGAGAGCGGCATGATGGTGAGTTTCATCCAGAGCAACTACATGGGCTTCGGCTCGGGTTGCGTGGAGCCCACGTTCGGCATCAGCCTGCAAAACCGCGGCCACGGCTTCAACCTGAAGGAGGGCAGCCCCAACCAGGTGGCGCCGGGCAAGCGTCCTTTCCACACCATCATCCCGGCCTTCCTGACCAAGGACGGCCAGCCGGTGATGAGCTTCGGCGTGATGGGCGGCAACATGCAGCCCCAAGGCCACATGCAGACCCTGGTGCGCATGCTCGACTACGGCCAGAACCCGCAGGCCGCCTGCGACGCACCGCGCTGGCGCTTCAACGCCGGCCTGGAGATCAACGTCGAGGCCGCGATGAGGGGCGACACGGTGACGGGCCTGAAGGCGCTGGGCCACCAGGTCGAGGTCATCAACGACTCCTACCAGGACTTCGGCGCCGGCCAGTTCATCTGGCGCGCGGGCGACCCGTCGGTGGAAGGCTACGTGGCCGCCAGCGACCCGCGCCGCGACGGCCTGGCCGCCGGCTATTGAACCTAGATGCCTGAACAAGCCACCCGACCCATCGCTACCGCGCCGGTCGCGCCGCCATCGCACGGCGCGCATTCGCAGCAAGGGCTGGGCACGGGGCTTGTTCTCGCAACGCTGGGGGCCATCGCCTTCAGCGGCAAGGCCATCATCGTCAAGCTGGCCTACCGCTACCACGTCGACGCGGTGACGCTGATCATGCTGCGCATGCTGTTTGCGCTGCCGTTGTTCGCGGTCATGGCCTGGTGGGCGGGGCGCGGCAAGCCGCCGCTTACCCGGCGCGACTGGATGGGCGTGCTGGGCCTGGGCGTCTCGGGCTACTACCTGGCGAGCTTTCTCGACTTTGCCGGGCTGGCCTACATCTCGGCCAGCCTGGAGCGGCTCATCCTCTATCTCAACCCGACGCTGGTGTTGTTCTTCGGCTGGGTGCTGTATCGGCGCCGCATCACGCGCGGGCAGGTGATGGGCATGGCGATCAGCTATGTCGGCGTGCTGCTGGTCTTCGGGCACGAGGCGGCCGTTGGCGCGAGCTGGCAGGCCGCCTGGGGCGCGCTGCTGGTATTCCTGAGCGCGGTGAGCTATGCCGTCTACCTGGTGGCCAGCGGCGAATTCGTCAAGCGCCTGGGTTCGCTGCGCCTGGTGGGCCTGGCCACGAGCGTGGCCTGCATCCTGTGCATTGCGCAGTTCCTGCTGCTGCGTCCGCTGGACGTGGCGCTCAACGTGGCGCCGCAGGTGGTGTGGCTGTCGGTGCTCAATGCCACCCTGTGCACCGCGGTGCCGGTGCTCATGGTGATGATGGCCATCGAGCGCATCGGCCCTGCCATGGCCGCGCAAACCGGCATGGTCGGCCCCATGTCCACCATTCTCATGGGCGTGGTCATTCTGGGCGAGCCGTTCACCGCCTGGATCGCTGCGGGTACGCTCCTGGTTATCGCCGGAATATTCGTCTTCACGCGCGCAGGCCGCTGAAGCGTCGTTCCGGCGCTATCAAGAACGATTTCTCTTCTTCGGAGCTTTCCACATGGATCTGGGTATTGCGGGCCGCACCGCATTGGTGTGCGGTGCGAGCAAGGGTTTGGGCTATGGCTGTGCGCTGGCGCTCGTGCAAGAGGGCGTCAACGTGCTGATCGTCGCCCGTGGACAGGAGGCGCTGGACGGCGCGGCGGACCAACTGCGCGCGGCGGCCGCCGGCGGCGCCACGGTCCGCGCCCTGGCCACCGACATCACCACCGAGGCCGGCCGGGCCCAGGTGTTTGCGCTGCAGCGCGACTTCGACATCGTGGTCACCAATGCGGGCGGCCCGCCGCCGGGCGACTTCCGCGACTGGGACCGCGAGGCCTGGATCAAGGCGGTGGACGCCAACATGCTCACGCCCATCGAGCTGATCAAGGCCACGGTGGACGGCATGGCGCAGCGCGGCTTCGGGCGCATCGTCAACATCACCTCCAGCTCGGTGAAGTCGCCCATCAACATCCTGGGGCTGTCCAACGGCGCGCGCAGCGGCCTGACGGGCTTCGTGGCCGGCGTGGCGCGAAGCTCCATCGCTGCCAAGGGCGTGACCATCAACAACCTGCTGCCGGGCTCCTTTGCCACCGACCGCCTGAAGACCACCGTGAAGAGCGGCGCGCAAAAGAGTGGCGAGGATTTCGAGGCGGCCTGGGAGGCGCGCCAGAAGGCGATTCCCGCCAGGCGCTACGGTACGCCGGAAGAATTCGGCGCCATCTGCGCCTTCCTGTGCAGCACGCAGGCGGGCTACATGACGGGGCAGAACGTCCTGGCGGACGGCGGGGCGTACCCGGGGACGTATTGACGGCCCCCGGCTTTTCACTTCGCTTCGCTGCGTGTAATTCGCCACCCCCCGAGGGGGA
>JAFECZ010000027.1 GCA_018241905.1 Pseudomonadota bacterium | reverse complement strand
CGCTGTACGAGAAGTTGCCGGTGGCATGGATGCGGTCGTCGATCAGCTCGGCGCCGTCGAGGCGGTCGAACAGTTCGGGGCACAGGGCCAGGGTGTCGAAGAAGTAGTCCTTGATGGGCTTGTTGCGCGACTTCAGGTAGTAGGGCCAGCACACCGCGCCCACGCTGGTGGTGCCGTCGGCCAGCGGAATGAACCAGAACCAGCCGTGCGGGAACCAGCAGATGCTGATGTTGCCTTCGCGCTTGCCCTGCAGCCGGCGCACGTTGCGGAAGTGCCCGAACAGGGCGGTGCTGTTGTGGTCGGGGTTCTTCTTCTTGCTCTTGAACTTGTTGGCCAGGAAGGTGTCGCGGCCGCTGGCGTCCACCACGAAGCGGGCGTGCCAGGTGCGGCTCGTGCCGTCTGCCGCCTGGGCCTGCACGATGGCGCCGTTGTCCTCGAACTGCACGGACTGCACCTTGCAGCCCTCCAGCGTGCGCGCGCCGCGCGCGGCGGCGTTGCGGAACAGTACTTCATCCAGTTCGGAGCGGCGCACCTGCCAGGCCGAGGGCATGCTCTTGTCCCAGGCATCGGCGAATTCCACGTAGCTCTGGTGCTCGTGCTCGATGGAGACGAACTCGATGCCCCATTTCTTCATGCCGATGGCGTCGACCTGCTCGTACACGCCCAGCTTGCGAAACAGCTCCACATTGGCCGGCAGGAGCGACTCGCCGATGTGAAAGCGCGGGTGGTGCTCCTTGTCCACCAGCACCACGTCGCGCCCCTGCTGCGCCAGCAATGCGGCAATGGTGGCGCCGGCGGGGCCGCCGCCGATGACGAAGACGTCGCAGCCTTCGATGGTCGGGGTTGCGGGAGCGGCGCCGCCGGCGCCTGAATCTTGCATGGGCATGCTGGATTGAAAGAGCTGCGCGCTCCTCTGAAGTAAACCACGCAGGATAGCGCGCCGGGCAGCTCGCTCGGGGCCAGGTCGGTGCCAAAACGCGGCGATTGTAAGAACGCGGTCGCATCGATATTCTGAGGTTTCATTTGTTGCCAAACGGTGTTGCTTCGCCGAGGAGTTTCCATGGATCCGCGTCCTGCAGCCGCTGCGCCTTCGTCGGCGGGCAACGCCATCGTCGAGATGACCGCCACCGCGTTGTCGCGGGCGATTCATGCGCGGCAGCTTTCGTGCGTGGAGGTGCTGGACGCCTACCTGGCGCAGATCGACAGGTTCAATCCGGTGGTCAATGCGCTGGTGGCGCCGGTCGACGCGCAGGATTTGCGCAGCCAGGCGCGTGCGCTGGACGCGCGGCTGGCGGACGAAGGCAGCCTGGGCCCGCTGCACGGCTTTCCGCAGGCGCCCAAGGACATCATGCCGGTGGCCGGCATGGTCACCACCAAGGGCTCGCCCATCTTCCGCGACCAGGTCCCCGGCATCGACGCAGTGGTCTTCGAGCGCATGCGCGCGGGCGGCGCGCTGTTCGTGGCGCGCAGCAACTCGCCCGAGTTCGGCCTGGGAGGCCACACCTACAACAGCGTCTACGGCACCACCCGCAATGCATTCGACCCGGCCCGCTCGGCTGGCGGCAGCAGCGGCGGCGCCGGCGTGGCGGTGGCGCTGCGCATGCTGCCGGTGGCCGACGGCTCCGACATGATGGGCTCGCTGCGCACACCGGCGGCCTTCAACAACGTGTATGGCCTGCGCACCTCCGTGGGCTGCGTGCCGCACGGGCCGGCCGAAGAAGTCTTCCTTCAGCAGTTCAGCGTGGCCGGGCCAATGGCGCGCAACATCCCCGACCTGGCGCTGCTGCTGTCGGTGCAGGCGGGTTTCGATGCGCGCCTGCCGCTCACCCGCCGCAGCGACGGCCGGCAGGACTGGACCGGGGCGCTGGAGCGCGATCCCGCGGGCCTGCGCATCGGCTGGCTGGGCGACCTGGGCGGCCACCTGCCCACCGAACCCGGCCTGCTCGACACCTGCCATGCGGCGCTGTCGGCGTTCACCGACATCGGCTGTTCGGTGGAAGAAGTTCGACCCGAGTTCGACCTCGAGCGGCTGTGGCACGCCTGGATCGACCTGCGCAGCTTCACGGTGGCCGGCGCCAACCGGGCGCTGTACGAGGACGAGGCCAAGCGCGCCTTGCTCAAGCCAGAAGCGGTGTGGGAGATGGAGCGCGGCCGCGCATTGGGCGGCATGCGCATCTACGAGGCCGCCTGCATCCGTTCGGCCTGGTACGAGTGCCTGCGAAAGCTGTTCGAGCGCTTCGACTTCCTGGTCATGCCCGCCGCGCAGGTCTTCCCCTTCGAGGCCGGGCAGGACTGGCCGCACGCCGTGGGCGGTCGGCAGATGGACACCTACCACCGCTGGATGCAGGCCGTGGTGCCTGCCACCATGGCGGGGCTGCCTGCGCTGGCTGCGCCGGCGGGCTTCGGGCCGCAGGGCCTGCCGGCCGGCATCCAGATCATCGGCCCGGTGCAGAGCGACCTGGCGGTGCTGCAGGTGGGCCACGCCTACGACCAGGCCAGCGGCCATGCGCGCGCGCGCAGCCCGCTGCTGGCGGTCTGAGCCTTTCTCGTCGTTCGCCACTCCACCAACTTTCAACAAGAAGGAGTTCTCTGCCATGGCCCAGACCCGCTCCCGCTTCCTGCGCAGCGTCGTGGCCGGCGCCTTGCTGTGCGCCGCGCCCCTGGCATTCGCGCAGGGGACGTACCCCGACCATCCCCTCAAGCTCGTGGTGCCTTTCCCGCCGGGCGGAGCGACCGACATCCTCGGCCGCGCGCTGGCCGCGGCCATGGGGCAGTCGATGGGACAGCCCATCGTGGTGGAAAACCGGCCGGGCGCCGGCACCATCCTGGGCGCGGGCCTGGTGGCCAAGTCGCCGGCCGACGGCTATACGCTGCTGCTCACTTCCAACACCACCTTCACCCTCAACCCGTCGCTGCGCGAGACGCTGCCCTACGACCCGCTGCGCAGCTACGCGCTGCTGGGCTCGGTGGCGGACATGGGCCTGGTGCTGGTGGTCAACCCGCGGCTGGTTTCGGCCCGCACGCTGAAGGACTTCGTGGCCGAGATGAAGGCCGCGCCGGGCAAGTATTCCTACGGTTCCTTCGGGGTGGGCTCGACGGTGCACTTCGGCGCCGAGATGCTCAAGTCCAGCGCCGGCATCCAGATGCTGCACGTGCCCTACAGCGGCAGCTCGTTCAGCATGACCGCGCTGATGGGCGGCCAGGTGCCGGTGGCGGTGGACACGGTGGTGGCCACCGCGCCTTTCATCAAGGCCGGCAAGATCCAGCCGATTGCGGCGCTCGGCGCGAAGCGCCTGGCGCTGCTGCCGCAAGTGCCGACCGTGGCCGAGAGCGGCTACCCCGGCTTCGAGATGGGCTCGTGGTTCGCGCTGGCGGCGCCGGCGGGCCTGCCGGCGCCGGTGCAGGCGAAACTCGAAAAGACCCTGGCCGAGGTGATGGCCGACCCGAAGGTGCGCCAGCAGCTGGTGGACGTGGGGCTGTCGCCCAACTGGAGCGACGGCAAGGCGCTGCGCGAGCGCATCGAGACCGAACTGCCGCAGATGCGCGCCACGGTCCGGCGCGCCGACATCCACGCCGAGTAGGGCGCGCCGCCCTGCGCGTCAGCGTCCGAACAGGTTGCGAAGGCGGCCGCCCGCCGCACCGCTCTTGCTCGATGGCGAAGGTGCCGCCGCAGCGGGCGCGGCCGTGGTCTTGGCGCTGCCGCTGTAGGCCGAGTCGCAGGGGTGGGCGTCGTTCACCCGCCCCAGCAGGCGTTCCCCAAGAATAGTGGCGCCGCCGGTGGCCACCGCCGCGCCGATGTTGACCGCCTCGCGCGCCGTGCCCGCCATGTTCACCTGGACTTCCGGCTTGCCCAGCGGGCCGGCGATCTTCACCAGGCCGGCGAAGGCGGTCGGGTCCAGGCCCGTGCCCTTCTTCACCGTGGGCCGCATGCCCAGGTCCACGCGTTCGCCGGCCAGGTCGATCAGGCCGGACATGACCACGTCGACCCGATCGCCCTCGATGGCGATGGAGCGGTCGATCTCGATGCGCCCGGCCTTCACCGGCAGGCGGGCCGCGGCGCAGCGCAGCTTGAAGCTGTCGTCCGAGCCGCGCAGCGGCGTCAGGGCGTGCAGCAGGGCCGAGACCAGCTCGCCCTGTACGCTGCCACTGCTGTGCCGGCCGGCGGACGATGCCTCGCCCACGCGCACGCGCACCTCGCCGTTGAGCGAAGCGGCCAGCCGGCGCGGCGAATTGCCGCTGGCGGACAAGCGGGCGTCCAGCTCGGTGCGCCCGCCGGAGATGGCGGTTTCGCGCCGCGCGAGGGCCAGCACCGCGTCCAGGGCCACGCCGCGTGCCTTGATCTGGGCGTTGACGCGCGGCGCGGCGCTGCCCGCGCCTTGCTGCCATCCGCCCACCAGGTTGAAGCGGCCGCGCGCCAGCCCGAAGTCCAGTTGCGCGATGTCGATCCGCTCGGCGCTGCTGCTGCCGCGCAACTGCACGGCGCCCAGCTCCAGCCCGTTGGGCAGCACCAGCCGCTCGGCGCGCAGGTCGGCCTGGATGGCCATGCCGGGCGGCTTGATGGCCGGGAAGGGCGTGTCCGGAAACACCCTGGCGTCGCCCTTGGCGTCCGGCGCGCCCTGGCCGGACCGATGGACGGGAAACAGCCGCGCCAGGTCGAGACTGTCGGCACGCAGCGCCAGCTGCAGCGCGGGCGGCGTGGCGCCGCGGTCCCACACGATGCTGCCGGCCACCGTCTGGCCCTGGGTTTCGAGCTCGAGGTTGTCGATCTGCAGCTGGCGCGGCCGCAAGGCCAGCTCGCCGCTGAACCTGGCGGGCACGGGCAGCGGCAGCTTCACCCGCAGCATCTCGGCCAGCGCCTGGGTGGACTGGATGTCGGCCTCCACCTTCAGTTGCGCCTGCCCGGCCGCTTCGCCCAGGTCCACCTGGCCGTCGATGCTAGCGGTGGCGCCTTCCATGCGCAGGTCCAGGTCCAGGGGGATCGAGCGTGCGCCGGTCTGCGCGTCGAGCTGCACGCCCACGCCGCCTTCGGCATGCAGCTTCTGGGCACGCCAGCTGCCGTCCAGGGCGACGTGCCATGCATTGGGCGCGCGGGCGGGATCGGGGTGCCGCTCCAGCGTCAAGGCCCGGACGTCCACCGTCTCGGTGTGGCCGCTCTGGCCGCTGCGCCAGGCCAGCTTGATGTCCTGCGCCTCGAGCTGCGCCAGCGTCACGCGGATCGGGCTGGCCGTGCGCGGCTGGGGCGAGGGTTCCGGCTCGGCGGATGCTGCGCGCTGGAAGTTCCAGTTGCCCAGGCCCTCGGCATTGGTCTCCAGCAGCAGGTCGATGCCGCTGACCTCGATGCGGCCGATTTCAACCCGCCGCTCCATCAGCGGCGCCAGGGCGATGTCGAAGCGCAACTGCCCGATGCGCGCCATGTCGGGCCGCGTGCCCCAGGGCGCGTTGCCCAGCCGGACCTCTTCGGCCACCAGCGCCAGGCTGGGGTAGACCGACAGGTGCACCGGCCCCTCGACGGCGAAATCGCGTCCGGTGGCGCTTTGCACTTCCTGCACGGCGCGCGCCATCACTGCGCCTCGGTCGACGCTCTGCAGCAGCAGCCAAAGGCCGCCGACCACCAGCAAAACAAGCAATGCCGCGGCCAGCAGCAGGACGCGCAGCCATTTCCATCTCATCGGGGGGACTCCTCACGGAGCCCTGATTTTTACGCTTTCTTTATGTCTGCGCGCTGGGTATCTGCCCTGTTTTTATGCACGAAGGCGAACACTGCCGGCCAAGCATCTGCTGGGCTCTTGGAGTTTTCGAATGGACATCGTGTGGATCGCCGCCCTGGCCTTGTTCTGGGTGGCGTTGATCGTGGGCGTGGACGGCCTGGTGCGGCTGGTGCGCCAGAAGAATGGAGGCCGCTCGTGATCGGCATCGAGGTCCTGTACGGGCTGGGCGGGCTGATTGCCGTGCTGCTGCTGGCGTACCTGGTGTTCGCGCTGATCTGCGCCGAGGAGTTCTAGGCATGACTTCTTCCGCCTGGATCCTGTTGGCCGTCTTCCTCGCCGTGCTGGGCCTGCTGGCCTGGCCGCTGGGCAAGGCGCTGGCCGCGCTGTGCGAGGGGCGCGTGGCGCCCTGGATGCGGCGCGTCGAATCGCCCCTGCTTCGCCTGGCCGGCGTGCACGAGCAGGCATCGATGCACTGGCGCGCCTATGCGCTGGCGCTGGTGGCCTTCAATGGCGTCGGCGCGCTGTTCGTCTATGCCCTGCAGCGCCTGCAGGGCTGGCTGCCGTTCAACGCGGCGGGGCAGGGCGCCGTCTCGCCCGACTCGGCCTTCAACACGGCCGTGAGCTTCGTCACCAACACCAACTGGCAGGGCTACGCGGGCGAGACGACGATGAGCCATCTCACGCAGATGCTGGGGCTGGCGGGGCAGAACTTCCTGTCGGCGGCCACCGGCATTGCAGTGGCCTTTGCGCTGGCGCGCGGCTTTGCGTCGCGCGGCGATGACATCGGCGCCATTGGCGGGGAGCGCGGGCTGGTCGGCAACTTCTGGGTCGATGTAACGCGCATCACGCTGTGGCTGCTGCTGCCGCTGTCCATCGTGGTGGCGCTGTTCTTCGTGAGCCAGGGCGTGATCCAGAACTTCTCGCCCAACCTGCAGCTGCACACGCTGGAAGGCGCGAACCAGAGCCTCGCCATGGGGCCGGTTGCCTCGCAGGAGGCGATCAAGATGCTGGGCACCAACGGCGGCGGCTTCTTCAACGCCAATTCGGCGCACCCCTTCGAGAACCCGACGGCGCTGACCAACCTGGTTCAGATGCTGGCCATCTTCATCATCCCGGCCGCGTTGTGCCTTGCCTTCGGCCGCGTGGTGGGCGACCTGCGCCAGGGCTGGGCGCTCCTGGCGGCCATGACGGTGATGTTCGTGCTGGCGGTGCTGGCCGCGATTGCGGCCGAGCATGCCGGCAACCCCGCGCTCGCATCGCTGGGCGTGGACCCGTCCGCGGCCAGCATGGAGGGCAAGGAAGTGCGCTTCGGCATCGACGCCTCGGCCCTCTTCGCCGCCGTGACCACGGCCGCATCGTGCGGCGCGGTCAACGCCATGCACGATTCGTTCACGCCGCTGGGCGGCATGGTGCCGATGGTGCTCATGCAGCTGGGCGAGGTGGTGTTCGGCGGCGTGGGCACGGGCCTGTACGGCATGCTCGTCTTTGCCATCCTTGCGGTGTTCATCGCTGGCCTCATGATCGGCCGCACGCCAGAGTACCTGGGCAAGAAGATCGAGGTGCACGAGATGAAGCTCATGTCCATCGCGATCCTGGTCACGCCCATCCTGGTGCTGGTGGGCACGGCGGTGGCGGTGGTTGCGGTGCAGGGCAAGGCAGGCATTGCCAACCCTGGAGCGCACGGCTTTTCCGAGATCCTCTATGCGTTCACCTCGGCCGCCAACAACAACGGCAGCGCCTTCGCGGGCCTGTCTGCCAACACCCCGTTCTACAACGCGCTGCTGGCGCTGGCCATGTGGTTCGGCCGCTTCGGCGTGATCCTGCCGGTGCTGGCCGTGGCCGGCGCGCTGGCCGCCAAGAAGCGCCTGCCAGAAAGCGCCGGCACCATGCCCACGCACGGGCCGCTGTTCGTCGTGCTGCTGATCGGCACCGTGCTGCTGGTGGGCTTGCTCAACTACGTTCCGGCGCTGGCCCTGGGCCCCGTCGTCGAACACCTCATGCTCTGGAAGTAAGCCATGTCATCCCGCAACAAGAACAAGAGCCTGTCGCTGTTCGACACGGCCCTTCTGCTGCCCGCGCTGCGCGCGTCATTTGCCAAGCTCAGCCCGGTCGTGCAGTGGCGCAACCCGGTGATGTTCGTGGTGTACGTCGGCTCGATCATGACCACCGTGCTGTGGGCGCATTCGCTGCGCTATCCGGGCGACAACGCCTTGCCGGGCAGCTTCATCGGCGCGGTGGCGCTGTGGCTGTGGTTCACGGTGCTCTTCGCCAACTTTGCCGAAGCGCTGGCCGAAGGCCGCAGCAAGGCGCAGGCCGCCACGCTGCGCGGCATGCGCAAGGACACGTGGGCCAAGAAGCTGGAGCAGCCTCGGCACGGAGCGCGCTTCGTCGCCGGGCCGCACCAAGGCGAAGCAGCCCCCTCGGGGGGTGGCGAAGCACGCGAAGTGGCAAGCCTGGGGGCGCCGTTTTCTCCGGCAAGGGCGATGGAGCTGCGCAAGGGCGACGTGGTGCTGGTGGAAGCCGGCGACTTCGTGCCACTGGACGGCGAGGTGATCGAAGGCGTGGCCTCGGTGGACGAGAGCGCCATCACCGGCGAATCGGCCCCGGTGGTGCGCGAATCGGGCGGCGACTTCTCGGCCGTGACCGGCGGCACCCGTGTGCTGTCGGACTGGCTGGTGGTGCGCATCGCGGTGAACCCGGGCGAGTCCTTTCTCGACCGCATGATCGGCATGGTGGAAGGCGCCAAGCGCCAGAAGACGCCCAACGAGGTGGCGCTGACCATCCTGCTGGTGGCCCTGACCATCGTGTTCCTGGTGGTCACCGTCACGCTGCTGCCTTTCTCCATCTTCAGCGTGGAGGCGGCGGGCGCCGGCACGGTGGTCTCGCTCACTGCCCTGGTGGCGCTGCTGGTGTGCCTGATCCCCACCACCATTGGCGGCCTGCTCTCGGCCGTGGGCGTGGCGGGCATGAGCCGCATGATGCAGGCCAACGTGATCGCCACCTCGGGCCGCGCGGTGGAGGCCGCGGGCGACATCGACGTGCTGCTGCTGGACAAGACCGGCACCATCACGCACGGCAACCGGCAGGCCAGCGCCTGGTTCACCGCGCCGGGCGTGTCGCGCGCCCGGCTGGCGCGTGCCGCGCTGCTCGCGTCTCAGGCCGACGAAACGCCCGAGGGCCGCAGCATCGTGGAGCTGGCGCGGCAGGAAGGCATCGACACATCGCCCGTGGCCGATGCGCACTTCGTTCCCTTCACCGCGCAGACCCGCATGAGCGGCGCCGACCTGCCCGCCGTCCCCGACGCGCACGAGGCCGGCCCCGTGGTGCTGCGCAAGGGCGCGGTGGACGCGGTGCGCCGCCATGTCGAGGCGCAGCGCGGCACGCTGCCGCCCGAGTTGCTGCGCACCGCCGAGGACATCGCCCGGCGCGGCAGCACGCCGCTGGCCGTGGCGCAGGGCGCGCGGGTGCTGGGCCTGGTGGAGCTCAAGGACATCGTCAAGGCCGGCATCGGCGAGCGCTTTGCGCAGCTGCGCCGCATGGGCATCCGCACGGTGATGATCACCGGCGACAACCAGCTCACCGCTGCCGCCATCGCGGCCGAAGCCGGCGTGGACGACTTCCTGGCCGAGGCCACGCCCGAGGACAAGCTCGCGCTCATCCGCAAGTACCAGTCGCAGGGCCGCCTGGTGGCCATGACCGGCGACGGCACCAACGACGCGCCGGCGCTGGCCCAGGCCGACGTGGCCGTGGCCATGGGCAGCGGCACCCAGGCCGCCAAGGAGGCCGGCAACATGGTGGACCTGGACTCCAACCCCACCAAGCTGCTGGAGGTGGTGGAGACCGGCAAGGCGCTCTTGATGACGCGCGGCTCGCTCACCACCTTCTCGATTGCCAACGACGTGGCGAAGTACTTCGCCATCATCCCGGCGATCTTCGTGTCGACCTATCCGCAGCTTGGGGCGCTGAACGTGATGCGGCTGGCCAGCCCGTCGTCGGCCATCCTGTCGGCGGTGATCTTCAACGCGCTGATCATCGTGGCGCTCATTCCGCTGGCGCTCAAGGGCGTGCGCTACCGGCCGGTGGGCGCGGCCGCGCTGCTGCGGCGCAACCTGGCCATCTACGGGCTGGGCGGGCTGCTGGTGCCTTTTGTCGGCATCAAGATCATCGACATGCTGCTGCTGGCCGCCGGCCTGGCTTAGGGGAACTGCGAACATGAAGAACATCCTTCGTCCCGCGCTCGTGCTGTTCACGGCATTGAGCATCGTCATCGGCATTGCGTATCCGCTGGCCGTTACCGGCATCGCGCAGGCGGTGTTTCCGCGCCAGGCCAACGGCAGCCTCGTGTCGGGCGTGGACGGCCAACCGATCGGCTCCGAGCTGATCGGCCAGTTGTATGCCGACCCGAAGAACTTCTGGGGCCGACCCTCGGCCA
Source organism: Pseudomonadota bacterium (assembly GCA_018241905.1). Lineage (GTDB taxonomy): Bacteria > Pseudomonadota > Gammaproteobacteria > Burkholderiales > Burkholderiaceae_C > Variovorax. The sequence goes on along the minus strand of JAFECZ010000027.1, from coordinate 11,127 downwards.
CCGGCGACAAGCCCTACGACGGCCTGGCCTCGGGCGGCTCCAACCTGGGCCCGCTCAATCCTGCGCTTCGCGATGCGGTGGCCGCGCGCGCCAAGGCGCTGCGCGAGGCCGATCCGCAGCAGGGCCAGGTGCCGGTGCCCATCGACCTGGTCACGGCCTCGGGCAGCGGGCTCGATCCGCACATCTCGCCCGAAGCCGCGCGCTGGCAGGTGCCGCGCGTGGCCAGGGCCCGCGGCATGTCGCCCGAGGCGCTGGAGGCGCTGATCGCGCAGCACACCCAAGGCCGGTGGCTGGGCTTTCTGGGCGAGCCTCGCGTCAATGTGCTGGAACTCAATCTGGCCTTGAACGGACCGCCTTTGCTTTAACCTCGCGAGGCCCATGCCCGAACTCGCACGACCGGACCCCGACGAGCTGCTTGCACGGCTGAGCGCGCAAGAGGAGCGCGCCCGGCGGGGCAAGCTGCGCATCTATTTCGGGGCCAACGCCGGCGTCGGAAAGACCTGGGCCATGCTCGGCGCGGCGCAGCGCGAGCGTCAGGCGGGCCGCGACATCGTCATCGGCGTGGCCGAGACGCACGGCCGCGCCGACACCTCCGCCCTGGTCGCGGGCCTGGAGCAACTGCCGCGCCGGGCCATGCCCTATCGCGGCCGCACGCTGTACGAGTTCGACCTCGACGCGGCGCTGGCGCGCCGGCCCGAGGTCATCCTGGTGGACGAGCTGGCGCATTCCAACGCGCCCGGCTCGCGCCATGCCAAGCGCTGGCAAGACATCGACGAGCTGCGCGCGGCCGGCATCGAGGTGTGGACCGCGCTGAACGTGCAGCACCTCGAGAGCCTCAACGGCACCGTGGGCGCCATCACCGGCGTGCGGGTTCACGAAACCGTGCCCGACGCGGTGCTCGACGAAGCCGAGGAGGTGGTACTGGTCGACGCCACGCCCGACGAGCTCACCGCGCGGCTGGCGGCCGGCAAGGTCTACCTGCCGCAACAGGCGCAACAGGCCGCGCAGAACTTCTTTCGCAAGGGCAATCTCATCGCGCTGCGCGAGATCGCCCTGCGCCGCACCGCCGAGCACGTGGAAGACGACGTGCGCGGCTGGCGCGTGGAGCAGTCCAGCAGCCGGGGCGGCACGGCCGGCGAGCCGATGGCGGCCTGGAACACCTCGGGTGCGATCCTCGCCTGCGTCGGCCCGCATCCCGATGCCGCCGCGCAGACGGTGCGCACCGCCGCGCGCCTGGCCGGGCAGCTCAGCGTGGACTGGCACGCGGCCTATGTGGAGACACCGCAGCTGCAGCGCCTGCCCGCCGCCGAGCGCGACCGCATCCTGGCCGCGCTGGCGCTGGCCGAGGAGCTGGGCGCGTCGACCAGCGTGCTCACCGGCGACCGGGTCGCGCAGGCGCTTGCGGCGCAGGCGCAGCGCCTGAATTGCGCGACCGTGGTGCTGGGGCGCCCGCAAGTGCGGCAAGGCTGGCGCCGCTGGTGGCTGCCGGGCGCAGCACACATGGCGCAGCAGCTGGCGCGCCTGTCGCCTTCGCTGGACATCGTCAGCGCGGCCGCGGCGGGCAGTTCGCGCCGCCTGCCGCGTGCGCTGCTGGGCACGCCCGGCGAGGAAGACATCGCCGCGGCGCCGCGCGCCCGCTGGCCGGGCTACGCCTGGGCGGCAGCCGCCAGCGTGCTCATCACCCTGCTGGTCATGCCGCTCATGCATGTGCTGGAGGGCGCCAACATCGTCATGCTCTACCTGCTGGGCGTGGTGGGCGTGGCGCTGCGGTTCGGGCGCGGCCCGGCGGCCTTCGGCGCGCTGCTCAACGTCGCGGCCTTCGACTTCTTCTTTGTCGATCCGCGCCTGTCCTTCAGCGTGAGCGACTGGCAATACCTGCTCACCTTCGCGGTGATGACGGCGGTGGGGCTGGTCATTGGCCAGCTGATGGCGGGCCTGCGTTTCGCGGCCGGCGTGTCGGCCAGCCGGGAGCGGCGTGCGCGCTCGCTGTTCGAGCTCACGCGCGATCTGTCGGCCGCGCTGCAGGCCGAGCAGGTGGTGAGCCTGGGTGCGGCGGCGGTGCAGGGGCACTTCGGCGGCGCCGCGCTGGTGCTGTCCACCGACGAAGGCGACCGGCTGGTGCTGCCGGCTGCGCCGCCGGCCGGCTTCGACGCCGGCGTGGCGGACTGGGCCTTCCGGCACGGCCAGCCTGCGGGCCTCGGAACGGCCACCTTGTCGGCCCAGAGCTGGCACTACGTGCCGCTGAAGGCGCCGATGCGGGTGCGCGGCGTGCTGGCGCTGCAGCCGGCGCATCCGCGCTGGCTGCACATTCCGGAGCAGTCCCAGCAACTGGACACGCTGGCACGCCAGATCGCCATTGCGCTGGAGCGGGTGCACTACGTGCATGTCGCGCAGCGCGCGGTGGTGGAAATCGAGTCGGAGCGGCTTCGCAATGCGCTGCTGGGCGCCATTTCGCACGACGTGCGAACGCCGCTCACCGCGCTCATCGCCCTGGCGGAAAGCCTGCGCGAACTGCCTGAAGGCCCGCAGGCCCAGGCGGCGCGGGCCATCGTGGCGCAGGCGCACGAGCTCAACGCGCTGGTGGGCAACCTGCTGGACATGGCGCGGCTGGAAAGCGGCGCGGCCGGCGGCGCGGTGAACCTGCGGCGCGAGTGGCAGAGCGTGGAAGAGACGGTGGGCGCCGCCATCCGCGCCGCGCGCACGGCGCTGGGCAGCGCCGCGGTGGTCACCGAGCTGCCGCCCGATCTGCCACTGGTGGAGTTCGACGCGGTGCTCATCGAGCGCGTGCTGGTCAACCTGCTGGAGAACGCAGCCAAGTACGGCGCCCCGCCCATTGTCGTGTCGGCCCGTGCCACCGACGGCGCGCTGGTGCTTGCCGTGCACGACCACGGCCCTGGCCTGCCGGCACGCCTGAAAGGGCGCGAGCACCAGCTGTTCGACAAGTTCACGCGCGGCCAGGCCGAATCGGCCACGCCCGGGGTGGGGCTGGGGCTGGCCATCTGCAAGGCCATCGTGGGCGCGCATGGCGGCAACATCCAGGCGGCGAATGTCGATGCGGCCGAAGGCGGCGGTGCAGAATTCACCGTCACCCTGCCGCGGCGCGCGCCGCCACCCGAACCGCCGCTCGCATCCCCCGAATGAGTCATCCGCAACCCACCGCCGTCGTCATCGAGGACGAGCCGCAGATCCGCCGCTTCGTGCGCGCCGCGCTGGAAGACGAGGGCTGGCAGGTGCACGAGGCGGCGACGCTGCGCGACGGGCTGGCCGCGGCCGGCACGCGCCAGCCCGATCTCGTCGTGCTCGACCTGGGCCTGCCCGACGGCGACGGCGTGGGGCTGATCCGCGACGTGCGCGGCTGGTCCACCGTGCCCATCATCGTGCTGTCGGCGCGCGCGCAGGAGGCCGACAAGATTGCCGCGCTGGATGCCGGCGCCGACGACTACCTCACCAAGCCCTTCGGCACCGGCGAGTTGCTGGCGCGCGTGCGGGCCAACCTGCGCCGCCCGCGTGCGGCGGCCGGCGGCGAGGACAGTGCATCGTCGTCATCGTTTCGTTTCGGCGACGTGGAGGTCGACCGCGCGGCCCGCCTCGTGCGCCGCGCCGGCGGCGAGGTCCACCTCACGCCCACCGAGTACCGCCTGCTGCTGGTGCTGGTGAACAATGCCGGCCGCGTGCTCACGCAGCGGCAATTGCTGCGCGAGGTGTGGGGCCCCGCGCATTCCGACCAGAGCCACTACCTGCGCATCTACATGGGCCACCTGCGGCAGAAGCTCGAGGCCGATCCGGCGCAGCCGCGGCACTTGCTGACGGAGACGGCGGTGGGCTACCGCCTGGTGGCTTGAGACTGCTGCGCAGAGATGCGTGCCGCCTTCGCGTCCAGGCAAGCTGCTAGACTGCGCCCCATGCCTTCCCGCACGTCGACCCTGGCGATTATTCGAATTCCCCGCTGACCGGGCACGTGCGCGTCGTCCCGGTCAGCCGGGTCGACGCTTCTGGCGGACTCCTCTTCGCCTCATCCCTTCGATCCACGCGCATCCCCGTCGCCAGCCCCGCATGGCTGGCCGTTGCCGATAACCGGATTGAAGTCATGAACCCATCTGCCAGCCTTTCCCGCCCTGCGTCCAGCCTCGAGCAGGTCTATCTCGTCGAACGCGATGCCGGCCTGCTGTGCCGCATCCTCGGCCTCTATGCGGCGCGGGGCATCGACGTCCTGCACGTCGACTACGCCTACGCGGCCCAGCACGTCATGAAGCTGCAGGTGTCCGTGGAGAACGCGCTCTCGGAGACCGAGGAAGTCGTGCGGGTGCTGGTCGACAAGGCCTCGACATTCATCGGCGTGTTCGCCGCGTCCGACCAGCCCGCGGTGGTCAGGCGGGCGGCGTAGTCCGCCTGTTCCGGTCTCTGGCGGTGCACAAGCGGTAGTGCCAACTAGTTGGCACGGCGGGCGCCCTTGTCGCAAGGCCAGTCCGTTTGGACTAGTGGCGTGCAGGCTTGGTCTGGGTACTATCGGCTTACATGTTCTCCAGCGCACAAGGCATCCTTCTCAACCTCGATCCGCGTTCTGCCAATGGCGGCAAGAACGCGGCAAGCGCAATTCCGTCGATCAGCCTGGCCACCCTCGATGACGAGGGCCCGCCGGTGCGGCGGCTCACGGCCCACGAGATTCTCCTGGTCAGCGCGAAGTGGAAGGCCAAGGGGCGTGCCGGCGACGAAAACGCCATGCGCGTCGCCGAAGCGCTGGAATGGGTCGCCAGGCGCCGCGCCGGCGAAACAAGGCCGAAGCCCCTGATGAAGGTGTTTGCACGCCGCATCTCAGCCTGGATGGGCCGGAGCCATTCCGCCCAGACCCACTGAACTGAACGCTCCTACGAATCCAGAACCCTGTCATGCGCAATTTCTTCCAGCCCCGCCACCGTGAGCCAGTGCCGTCGAAGCCGGTCCAGCCGACCCGACCCAGCTCGCAAACCCCTGTGATGCCGCATCCGCAAACGCGCGCCGAACTGGAAGAGGGCGTCACGGTCAGCGAGCTTTCCGAGCTGGAAGCACGGGCGATCTGCGCACGCGAAGGCATCGCGTTCTTCTGGCGCGAACCGGCGGTGAGCGCCTAGGCGCGAGATTCTCCGGCGCGCGTCCTGCTGCGCACGGGCAAATGGCCGGCCCCCGGCCTTGCGCGAAAATCGCGCCATGCCCGACACGCCCAACGACCCCGTCCGCCTCAACAAACGCATGGCCGAACTCGGCCTGTGCTCGCGCCGCGAGGCCGACGAGTGGATCGAGCGCGGCTGGGTCCGGGTCAACGGCGAGCCCGCTGCCATGGGCGTGAAGGTGCTGCCGGGCGACCGCATCGAAGTCGATCCCAAGGCGCGCGGCCAGCAGGCCCAGCAGGTCACCATCCTCCTGCACAAGCCGGTGGGCTACGTGAGCGGACAGGCCGAGGACGGCCACGAGCCCGCGGCGAGCCTGATCGGTCCGCGCAGCCACTGGAAGGGCGACGGCAGCAGCATGCGCTTTTCGCCCGGGCAGCTTCGCGGGCTGGCGCCGGCAGGGCGGCTGGACATCGATTCGGTGGGCCTGCTGGTGCTCACGCAGGATGGCCGGGTGGCGCGCCAGCTCATCGGCGAGGACTCCGAGGTCGAGAAGGAATACCTGGTGCGCGTGGCCTACGGCGACGTCAGCACCAACCCACAGGCCGCCTTTCCGCCCGAGCAGTTGGCGCGGCTGCGCCACGGGCTGAGCCTGGACGGGCAGCCGCTCAAGCGTGCCCAGGTGAGCTGGCAGAACCCCGAGCAGCTGCGTTTCGTGCTCACCGAGGGCAAGAAGCGCCAGATCCGCCGCATGTGCGAACTCGTGGGCCTGAAAGTGGTCGGACTCAAGCGCATCCGCATCGGGCGCGTGATGCTGGGCCACCTGCCGCAAGGCCAGTGGCGCTACCTCGCGCCGCACGAGCGCTTCTGAAGGGCAATTCCTGCTCTCTCATCGTGGGCTAAGAAAGGCCCGCTAGGCTGGCGCGATGGCCGCGTACGACCATGGGGCCTGTTATCTGGCAAGGACAAGACCAATGCGCGTGCTGCTGGCAGAAGACGACGAAATGATCGGACGCAGCCTGGTGCAGGCGCTCGAGGGCGCAGGCTGGTCGGCCGACTGGGTGCGCACCGGGCCGCTGGCCCAGAGCGCGCTGGCGGATGGCGACTACACCTGCGTGCTGCTCGACCTGGGCCTGCCAGTGCAGGACGGCACCGAGGTGCTGCGCCGCGCGCGCCAGAGCGGCGACACCACGCCGGTCATCGTGCTCACCGCGCGCGGCGGCGTGGACGACCGCATCCAGGGCCTGGACCTGGGCGCCGACGACTACTTGCGCAAGCCCTTCGAATTTCGCGAGCTGCTTGCGCGCATGCGCGCGGTGGTGCGCCGGCGCGACGGCAGCGCGCATTCGATGATCGGCACCGCCAGCCTGCAGCTGGACCTGGGCACGCGCGAGGTGTTCGTGGACGGGCGGCGCGAGGCGCTCACCGCGCGCGAGTTCGCGCTGCTGCATGCGCTGCTGGAGCGGCCCGGCGCCATCCTTTCGCGCGAGCAGATCGAGAACCGCATCTACGGCTGGGGCGAGGAAGTGACCAGCAATGCCATCGACGTGCTCATCCACGGTATGCGCCGCAAGCTGGGCCCCGATGCCATCCGCAACGTGCGGGGCCTGGGATGGCGCGTGATGTCGGCGTGAGCGGCGCGCCGGGCCGCAGGGCGCACTCGCTGCGCCGGCAGCTGTGGTGGTGGCTGGTGGCGCTGCACCTGGCGGCCATGGCGCTCACTGCGCTGTTTTCCTACCAGGCCTATGGCCGGCTGATCGGCACCTTCATGGACGAGCAGATGCGCCTGGTGGCCGACTCCTACGCGGCCGGCTCGCAGTCGCGCAAGCTGCAGCCGCTGGCCAGCCAGAAGGCGCTGGCGACCGGTACCTTCGTCGTTCAGATCTGGAGCCCGGACGGCAGCATGCTGCTGGCCAGTTCGTGGCCTGCGCTGGGGCTGCCGCTGCAGGCAGAGCCGGGCTTTTCCACCGTCGAGTGGCGCACCCCCGGCGATGCCCGCTGGCGCGTGTACACGGTGCCTGCGGACACCGCCGCACAGCAGGCCGGGCAGCCCAGGCCGCGGGTGCAGGTGGTGCAAAGCGCAAGCTTTCGCCAGCAGCGCGCGACCCACCGCGCGCTACTCGAAAGCCTGCCCATCGTGCTGCTGCTGCCGGTGTCGCTCCTGGTGCTGTGGCTGATCGTGGCGGCCGGTTCGCGTTCGCTGCGCGAGGTGGCGCGCGAAGTGGCGGCGCAGGACGAACGCAACCCGGCCGGCCTGCCCGTGGCCCGCGTGCCGGAGGAGATCGGTCCGCTGGTGGTGGCCTTCAACAGCCTGCTGGCGCGGCTGCGCGGTGCGCTGGCCACGCAGCGCCGCTTCGTGCAGGACGCGGCCCACGAACTGCGCACCCCCATCACCGCCATCGGCCTGCAGGTGGAGAACCTGCGCGGCCTGATTCCGCCGGGCGAGGCGGCACAGCGCTTCGAGCAGTTGGAGGCCGGCGTGACGCGGGCCGGCCATCTTGCCGAGCAACTGTTGCGCCTCTCGCGCGAAGACACGCCGTCTTCTTCGGCCGGCAACGCGTCTGCATTGCCCGAGGGCGCCGACACCGACCTGGCCGCTGTGCTGCGCGAGAGCGTGGGCCAGCTCATGCCGCTGGCCGACCGGCGCCGCATCGATGTCGGCTTCGAAGGGCCGCCTGGCGTGCGGGTGCCGGTGCCCGCAGCGGAGTTGCGCAGCATCTTCGACAACCTCATCGACAACGCCATCCGCTATGCGCCCGAAGGCAGCATGGTGGATGTGCGGCTGCTCAACGGCGTGCCCGGCCAGCCGGTGGTGGTGGAGGTGCTCGACGGCGGCCCCGGCATTCCCGGCGAGCTTGTGGGGCGCGTGTTCGACCGATTCTTCCGCGTGCCGGGTGCGCCCGCAGGCGGCAGCGGCCTGGGCCTGGCCATTGCCCAGAGCGTGGGCCTGCGGCACGGGCTTCACATCGAGCTGCGCAACCGCGAAGACGGGCCCGGCCTGGCCGCGCAGGTGCGCCTCGGTGACGCGCAGGCCGGTGGATGGGCAGTTGGCTGACAGCGGCCGACAGCGCACGCCGATTGCTCACGCCCAACTCATTTTCCGCTCATCGTCGCCTCAGTCTGGGTGCCTAGAGTGGCCAGGGAGCCCCGCCGTTCGCGTGCCGGCAGCGCGCAGGCGCGGGTTCTGGATTCCAAACCCGAACGTTCTTTTTTCCCACTCGAGAGGAGACATCATGCGTACTTCGATTCGACTTGCCGCCATCGGCGTGCTTGGCAGCTTTGCAGCACTGGGCAGCGTGAGCGCGCTGGCGCAGCAGAACAGCGACGGCGGCGACTACCGTCCGCTCAGCATCAACTCGCCGGAAAAGCCCGAAGTGCAGCAGGGCGCACTGGCCGCGGCGCGCGCACACGGCGGCGCAGGCTCCGAAGGTACGGGCACCTCCACCGTGGCGGCGCCGACCAACCCCAACACCAGCAACTCCGACGCCAACCAGGGCGCCATGGCCGCGGCTCGCGCGCACGGCGGCGCCGGCTCGGAAGGCGTCGGCAGTTCGACGGCGCCCGCGCCCACGAAGTCGGGCGGCTGAGCCCTGCGCCCCCGGCCTGGCACCGGGGCATCTTGAAAACGGTTGAAAATGTCGCGCCTGCCACCAAATTGGTGGCACCGCGCGCGGCTTGCCCGAGCCGCGCCGCATGTACCCCAGCAGTTTTCAAGACGACATGACCAGCGCAACACCCAGCAAACTTCCCTTCCAGGCCGAAGTCGCCCAGCTTCTTCACCTCGTCACGCACTCGCTCTACTCGAACAAGGAAATCTTCCTGCGCGAGCTGATCTCGAATGCATCCGACGCCTGCGACAAGCTTCGCTTCGAAGCCATCAACGACAGCGCCCTCTACGAAGACCAGCCCGAGTTGTCGGTGCATGTGTCCTTCGACGAGAAGGCGCGCACCCTCACCATTCGAGACAACGGCATCGGCATGTCGCGCCAGGAGGCCATCGACCACCTGGGCACCATTGCCAAGAGCGGTACCAAGGACTTCATGAGCCGGCTCACCGGCGACCAGAAGGCCGACGCCCAGCTCATCGGCCAGTTCGGCGTGGGCTTTTACTCGGGCTTCATCGTGGCCGACAAGATCGTGGTGGAGTCGCGCCGCGCCGGCCTGCCGGCCGACCAGGGCGTGCGCTGGACCAGCACCGGCGCCGGCGACTTCGAGGTGGAAGACATCGCCCGTGCCGAGCGCGGCACCAGCGTGATCCTGCACCTGCGCGAAGACGCGGGCGAGTACCTCAACGCCTGGAAGCTCAAGTCCGTCATCGGCAAGTACTCCGACCACATCTCCCTGCCCATCCTCATGGAAAAGGAAGAGTGGAAGGAAGGCGAGAACGATCAGCCGGGCGGCATGGTCAAGACCGGCGAATGGGAGGCGGTGAACAAGGCCAGCGCCCTGTGGACCCGCCCCAAGAAGGACATCACGCCCGAGCAGTACATCGAGTTCTACAAGACCATTTCGCACGACTTCGAGGCGCCGCTGGCGTGGAGCCACAACCGCGTGGAAGGCAGCACCGAATACACGCAGCTGCTGTTCATTCCGGCCAAGGCGCCCATGGACCTGTGGAACCGCGAGCGCGGCTCGGGCGTCAAGCTGTACGTCAAGCGCGTGTTCATCATGGACGACGCCGAGGCGCTGCTGCCCAGCTACCTGCGCTTCGTCAAGGGCGTGATCGACTCGGCCGACCTGCCGCTGAACGTGAGCCGCGAGTTGCTGCAGGAAAGCCGCGACGTGAAGGCCATTCGCGAAGGCAGCACCAAGCGTGTTCTCTCGATGCTGGAAGACCTGGCCCGCCAGGAAAAAGAAGGCGAGAGCGAGGAAGACAAGGCCAAGTTCGGCAAGTTCTACGCCGAGTTCGGCGCGGTGCTGAAGGAAGGCCTGGGCGAAGACTTCGGCAACCGCGAGCGCCTGGCCAAGCTGCTGCGCTTTGCATCGAGCACGACCGACACCGTGACGGTGAGCCTGGCCGACTACAAGGCCCGCATGAAGGAAGGCCAGGAGGCCATCTACTACATCACGGCCGACACGCTGGCGGCCGCCAAAAACAGCCCGCAGCTCGAGATCTTCCGCAAGAAGGGCATCGAGGTGCTGCTCATGACGGACCGCGTGGACGAGTGGGCGCTGAACTACATGCAGGAGTTCGACGGCACGCCGATGCAGAGCGTGGCCAAGGGCTCGGTGGATCTGGGCAGCCTGCAGGACGAGGCCGAGAAGAAGGCGGCGGAAGAAGCGGCCGAGTCTTTCAAGCCTTTGCTGGAAAAGCTCAAGGAAGCGCTCAAGGACAAGGCCGAGGACGTGCGCGTGACCACCCGCCTGGTCGACTCACCCGCCTGCCTGGTGGTGAAGGACGGCGGCATGAGCACGCAGCTGGCCCGCATGCTCAAGCAGGCCGGCCAGCCGGTGCCCGAGGTGAAGCCGGTGCTGGAAGTGAATGCCGAGCATCCGCTGGTCAAGAAGCTCGAAGGCTCGGCGCATTTTGACGACCTGGCCAACATCCTGTTCGATCAGGCGCTGCTGGCCGAAGGCGGGCTTCCGGCCGATCCGGCGGCTTATGTGCGGCGGGTGAACGCGCTGCTGGCTTGATCGAATTCGCGGGGCTGAATGCCCCGCGAATTCATGGCTTGTGCAGCAGATCAGGGCGATGTGCTTGGAGCCACTGATCGGCGTGTGCAAGTAGCCGTTCAGCTTCCTCGATGCAGGATTCGAGCGTGGCCGTGCGCGGCCTGCAACAGCTTGGCGATGCCCCTCGCGTCAGGCGTGTGTTCTTGCAGGCGTCCTATCGCCAGCAAGTTCTGCAAGCTCATGTTCTTCTCCCTTGATGAATAGTTTTGGTTTTGTCAGCACGTCACGCGCGAAGGCGTCGCTGCGTTTTGCGCGATCGGCGAACTCCTGGGGTGTGTAGAGCACCGGGTTGATTTCGCGGCCCAGCGCCGCGTGCAGGGGAAAGAGCGCCTGCACCAGCGCGGCAAAACCCACGGTGCCAAGAACCAGA
>JAFECZ010000279.1 GCA_018241905.1 Pseudomonadota bacterium | reverse complement strand
CGCGCCATTCTAGGAAGCACCCGCGCCCGCGGTCAGATCGATGCGAAGAAGTCCTTGAGCACCTTCGCGAATTCGGCGGGCCGCTCCACCGCGCTGAGGTGCGCCGCCTCGACAGACGCCAGCTTCGCGCCTGGAATGGCTGCGACCATCTCCTGGGACATGGCCGGCGGCGTGGCTTCGTCGCGCGCGCCGGCAACCACCAGCGTGGGGCGGGCGATCTTCCTGTTGCTCTCGCGGAAGTCGATGGCGGCCACGCCCTGGCAGGCGGCGATGTAGCCCTGCGCATCGGTGGCAACCAGCGTGTCGTGCAGCTTGCGCGCCAACGCCGCGCCGTCGGCGGTAGCGGCGAACTCTGGCGTGAGCCAGCGCGCCACGGCGCCCGCTGCAATGGCCGCGATGCCTTGGGCCTGCACCGTCTCCACGCGCGCCTGCCACGGCGCACGGTCGGGGTAGTAGCTGGCCGAATTGGCAATGACTACGCTGCGCAGCAGCTGCGGGTGGCTCAGCGCCAGCGCCTGCGCGGTCATGCCGCCCATCGACAGCCCCACGAAGTGCACCGGCGCACCGGCCGATTCGCGCGCGATGAGGTCGGCCGCATCCTGCGCCAGCGTCTGCATGGTGAGCGAACCGGCCACCACGTCGGAGCGGCCATGGTTGCGGTGGTCGTAGCGCAGCACGGTGAAGTCGCGCGCCAGCAGCGCGGCCACGCCGTCCCACATGTGCAGGTCGCAGCCCAGCGCATGGCTGAGCACGACAACGGGGCCCTGCCCTTCGCGCACAACGTTGAGGTGGATCATGTCGCTTTCTCCTTGATCAGTGTCTGTTGTTGTTGCTGCTGCTGTTGATGCGCCAGCACGCGCGGCAGCCAGGCAAAGGCAATCAGCAAGATGGCGCTGCCCGCCGCCAGCATGGGCACCACCATCGGCCAGGCGCCGTGGCTGTAGCCCTCGTCGATGAAACGCGAGGCCAGCTGGCCCACGCAGAAGGCCACCCCCATCATTGTGAATCCGGACCACGATACCGCGCGGCCGGCCAGGCGCGGCAGGTCGCCCACGGCGCCCGCCTGCCCGCAGGGTTGATGGATGCCGTGGCCCATGCTGAAGAAGGCATGGCCGAGCATGAGCGGCCAGGCGCTGTGCGGCAGTTGCCACGCACCCAGCGCCTGGACCAGCGCACCGCAGGCGCTGAGCGCTGCACCCAGCCGCACGGTGCGCAGCGGCCCCCAGCGGTACAGCAGGCGCCGGCAGGCGGTGGTGCTGCAGATGTAGATCGCCGAGCCGAAGGACGGAATCCACCCGTACAGCGCCGGCTCCAGGCCCAGGTAGCCGATGTAGACCATGGGCGAGAGCAGCAGGAAGCAGAAGATGCCGCCATAGCTGGAAGCCGACAGGCACGTCCACACCCGGAAGCTGCGGCTGGCGAACACCTCGCGCACGCCGCCCTTCGCGGCAGCACCGGGCAGGTCGCCCGCCTGCGGCACGCGCGTCTCGCCGAAGGAGCGCCAGCACATGGCCAGCAGCACCGCGCCATACACGGCCATCAGCACCAGCACCCAGCGCCAGCCGGCCCACTGCACGATGAAGGCCCCCAGCACCGGCGCAATGAGCGCGACGACGCCCAGGCCCGTCAGGCCGCGCGCCATCACGTGCATGCCTTCGTGGGCCGGATACAGGTCGCGCACCGCAGCGCGCGAGCACACCAATATGGCGGCCATCGCCGCGCCCTGCACCGCCCGCACGCCGGCGAGCATGGCGGCGCTCACCGCCAGCGCGCCGGCCAGGGCCGCCACCACGTACAAGGCCAGGCCGCCCAGCAGCACCGGCCGGCGGCCGATGCGGTCGGCCAGGCTGCCCACCGGAATCTGCGCCACGCCGAAGGCCAGCACGAACATCGTCAGGCTGGTGCTGGCCGAACCCAGTTCGGCCGCGATGGCGGGCAGCGCCGAGAGATAGCTGTCGGTGGCCACCGGCTGCGCGGCCAGCAGCAGGGGCAGCAGCAGTGCGAAGCCGATGGGCGCCGCAATCGCAGGCGTCACGAGGCAGCGTCCGGGATCAGGCCTTTTTCCTTCAGCACCGCCGTGGCCAGGCCGAAGGCATGGTTGGCCGCCGGCACACCCACGTAGATGGCGGACATCATGATGATCTCCTTGATGTCGTCGGGCGTGAGGCGCGACTCGGGCGGGCCGTCCAGCGCGGCGCGAACGTGCATCACGAATTCCTCGAAGGACTTCACGCCCAGCAGCATCGACAGCACCATGAAGCGGCGCGTCTTGTCGCCCAGTGCCGGGCGGCCCCAGATGTCGTTCCACGCATGGCGCGTGATGAGCTCCTGGAACTCGGCGTTGAAGCTGTTGCGGTTGGCCAGGGACTTGTCGACCCAGGCATCGCCCAGCACGCGGCGGCGGTTGACCATGCCGGCGTCGTATTCGCTGCCCTGCTTTTTCTCGGTAGTCATCGAATTGGATTCCTTCTATTTGGCGGCGCGCAGCGCCTGGACCTGTTCCAGCGCCAGCACGCCGGCGGATTGAGCCAGCGCCGGATCGAACCATTCGTCGGCAGCATCGCGCGGCAGTTCGGCGCGCAGGGTGTCGATGTTGGCCCGCATGCGGACGGCGTCGACCTGCAGGCCCGGCAAGGCCCCGGCCATGGCACGGACACTGCCGTGCGTGCTGACCAGCAGTTGCGGCCACTCGGCCAGTTCGGCCTGCCAGGCGCCCAGCGCACGCTCGTGCTGCTGCGGCATGGTGGCCAGCAGCGCCGCCACGCGCTGCGGGGCGCGGTGCGACGCAGCCAGCGCCACCATCGAGGCCACCGGGTTGCGCTTGTGCGGCATGGCCGACGAACCGCCCCGGCCCGGCTCGCTCGGCTCGGCCAGCTCGCCCACTTCGTACTGCCCCATGAGCGCGATGTCGGTGGCGATCTTGCCGAGGCTGCCCACCACGATGCCCAGTTCGCAGCCCAGCGCCACCCATTCGTCGCGCTGCGTGTGCCAGGCGTTGCCGGCGTCCTGCAGGCCCAGGGCCTGCGCCACGCGCTCGCGCACCGCCGGGCCCTGGCCATTCATCTGCGCCAGCGTGCCCACCGCGCCGCCCAGCTGAAGCTTGAGCGCGTTCTTCGCCGCCACCGCGATGCGCGCACGCGCGCGCACCAGCGGCGCAGCCCAGTTGGCGCATTTCAGCCCGAAGCTGGTGACCGAGGCCGGCTGCATCAGCGTGCGCGCCAGCACGGGCGTCTGCGCGTGCCGCGCGGCGAGTTGCAGCAGCGCATCGGCGGCCTTGCCCAGGTCGGCATCGATGAGCTGCACCGCATCGCGCGTGACCAGCGCCATCGCCGTGTCGATCACGTCCTGGCTGGTGCTGCCGAAGTGCACGTACTGCACCGCGTCGGCATTGAAGACACCCACCGCCTCCTTCAGGCTCTTGACCAGCGGAATGGCCACGCTGCCGGCCCGGCCGCTGTCGCGCAGGATCTTGGCGACATCGAACAGCTCGACCTTGCAGCTGCCCACGATGGAGTGCGCGGCCGATTCCGGAATCAGCCCTAGATGGGCTTGCGAGCGCGCCAGCGCCGCTTCGAAGCGGAGCATGGCGTCGACGAAATGGTGGTCGCTGAAGGCGTCCAGCGCCTCCGGCGTGGAGAGAAAGGCTTCGAAAATGCTCATGAGTGTTCGTCCCTGAAATCTGGTCGGTTCGGTTCTTCAGTCAAGTAGGCATGGGCGCTGCGCCGCCGAGAAACAGCCGCTCGATGTCCGGATCGGCCAGCAGCTCGTGCGCCTTGCGCTGCAGCACCAGCCGGCCCGATTCGAGCGCGATGGCTTCGTCGGCGTACTTGAGTGCGCTCTTCACGTTCTGCTCCACCATCAGCACCGTGGTGCCCTCGTCGGCCAGGCGGCGCAGCAGACGGAACACGTCCTGCACCACCAGCGGCGACAGGCCGATGGAGGGCTCGTCGATCAGCAGCACCTTGGGCGCCAGCAGCAGCGCGCGCCCCACTTCCAGCTGCTTCTGCTCGCCGCCCGAGAGCGACGAGGCCATGCTGTGCATGCGCTCCTTCACGCGCGGAAAGAGCGACAGCACCTGCGGAATGCGCTCGTGCGTGGCCTTCATGCCCAGCGTGATGCCGCCCAGCTCCAGGTTCTGCCACACGGTGAGCTGGCCGAACAGATTGCGCCCCTGCGGCACGAAGGCCACGCCGCGCGCGAGCAGTTGCTTCTGTGTCGCGCCGGTGATGTCCTGGCCATTCAGCAGGACGCGGCCGGCCTTGGGCTTGAGCAGGCCGAACAGCGTCTTGAGCACGGTGGACTTGCCGGCGCCATTGGGGCCGAGCAAGAGCGTGATGGCGCCTGCGCGTGCCGAGAAGCTCAGCTCGTTGAGAACCATGAAGTCCTTGTAGCCGGCGAGCACGCCTTCGAAGCGGATGAAGTCTTCGCTCATCGTCCTAGCTTCCCAGGTAGGCGTCCAGCACCTGCTTGTTGGCGCGGATCTCGGCCGGCGTGCCGATGGCCATCACCTTGCCCTCGACCATCACCATGATGCGGTGGCACAGGTCCATCACGAAGTCCATGTTGTGCTCGATCACCACGAAGCTGCCGCGGCGGCTGGCATTGAGCTCCTTGAGCAGGCGCGAGAGGCCGCCCACCAGGCTCGGGTTGACGCCGGCGCAGGGCTCGTCGAGCAGCACCAGCTCGGGCTCGCTCATGAAGGCCATGCCGATATCCACCAGCTTCTGCTGGCCGTAGGAGAGCTGCCCGGCCTTCTTGTCGGCGACGTGGCGGATGCGGAACTGGTCGATCAGCGCATCGGCCCTGGCACCCAGCCCGCTGTCGCCCGGCATGAACAGCCGCTTGAACATCGAGCCCTGGTGCTCCTGCGCCGCCACGATGAGGTTGTCGCGCACGCTCATCTTGCCGAACACCTGCAGCGTCTGGAAGGTGCGCCCCACGCCGCGCCGGTTTAGTTGCAGCGGGCCCAGGTGCGTCACGTCACGGCCCTGCAGTTCGATGCGGCCGGCATCGGGACGGATCTGCCCCAGCATGCTGTTGAACAGCGTGGTCTTGCCCGAGCCGTTGGGGCCGATCACGCCGAAGATCTCGCCGGGCATGACCTCGAAGCTCACGCCGTCCACTGCGCGGATGGCGCCGTAGGACTTGCGCAGATCGCTGACCTTGAGAAGGGGTTGCCGGCTCATTGCACGACCTCCTGGCGCGTGGCCGCAGCGGTTGCGGCCCGCAGCGCCGAGGCTTCGCGCGCCTCGCGCCGCGCCCTGATGCGGTCTGGAATGGACAGCAGCCCGTCGGGAAGCCACACCATCAGCAGCACCACCGCCGCGCCGAAGGCCGGCAGATACCAGTTGGCCACGCCGGGCACGTCGCGCAGCCACTCCGGCAGCACCACGCCCACGGCCGCGCCCAGTACCGGTCCCAGGAAATAGCCCGGCCCGCCCACCACCACCATGAGGTACATCATGATCGAGGCCGCCACCGTGAAGGGCCCCGGCTCGATGAACTGCACCAGCGACGCGAACAACCCGCCGGCCACGCCTGCATAGGCGGCGCCGATGGCAAACGACAGCAAGGTGTAGCCGCGCACGCTGATGCCCAGGCTCTCGGCGCGGATGGGGTTGTCGCGCAGCGCGGTAAAGGCCTTGCCCCAGGGCGAGCGCAGGAGGAACCAGAGCTTGAACCCCATCAGCACCGCGATGGCCAGCACCAGGTGGTAGTAGGCAAGGTTGCCTTCCAGCGAATAGCCGAAGATCTCGGGCCGCGCGATGTTGTTGATGCCGAAGGTGCCGCCCGTGAGCCACTCCTCGTTGCGGATGATCAGCCACACCGCCGTGTTGAAGCCCAGCGTGGCAAAGGCCAGGTAGATCATCTGCACCCGCAGCGCCGGAAAGCCCAGCACCAGCCCCACCGCAAAGCACAGCAGCGCCGCGGCCGGCAGCCCCAGCCAGAAGCTCACGCCGGCTTTCAGCAGGATCGCCACCGTGTAGGCGCCGATGCCCAGGAAGGCCGCATGGCCCAGCGACTTCTGCCCCGCAAAGCCCACCGTGAGGTTCAGCCCCATGGTGGCGATGATGTAGACCAGCCAGTAGCTCAGCAGGTAGATGCCGTAGCTCTTGAGGAAGTGCGGCGCGGCAAGAAGTGCCGCCCCGGCAACAACCGCAAGGACAAGGTGGCGCATCTTCATGGACGCCCCCACGCTCGGCACTGCGTGACCTCGCTGCCCCTCGAGGGGGTTCTCGCGTTTTCGGGCGGCCGTGCAACGCTCATACCTTGCGCTCCTCCTTGCGTCCCAGCAGCCCCTGCGGCTTGAACAGGATCACCACCATGAAGATGAGCAGCGCCACCGCATCCTTGTAGGCCGGCGAGATGTAGGCCGAGGCCAGGTTCTCCGCCACGCCCACGATCAGCCCGCCCACCAGCGCGCCGCGCGAATTGTTGAAGCCGCCGATGATGGCCGCGAAGAAGGCCTTGGTGCCCAGGCCCTCGCCCATGTCGAACTTGGCCAGGTAGGTGGGCGTGACCAGCAGCGCCGCCGCCACCGCCAGCGCGGCGTTGATGGCGAAGGTGTAGAACACCATGCGCGGCACGTCGATGCCCAGCACCTGCGCGCTCTCGGTGTTCTGCGCCACCGCCTGCATGGCACGGCCGGTAACGGTGCGCGACAGAAAGGCCTGCGTGGCCAGCACGATGGCCACCGCCAGCACGAAGGTGCCGATGTCGGCCAGCGTGAGCGTCACGCCGGCAATGTTGAACAGCTTGTCGGCAAACAGGCTGGGAAAGGGATGCGCCTCGGCGCTGAAGCCGGCGCGCACGCCGTTGCGCATGGCAATCGACAAGCCGATGGTGGCCACCACGATGGGCATCATCCCGAAGCGCATCAGCGGATCGACCACCCC
>JAFECZ010000278.1 GCA_018241905.1 Pseudomonadota bacterium | reverse complement strand
GCCATGCAAGAGGCCCGATGCGCGCATCGAGCCAGACAAAGGGAGCGGCAACGGCGGCCAGCGCCAGCGTCACCGCCAGGCCGAGCACGCCAGCAGCCAGTTCGAGCGCGGCATACAGGCGCCAGGGCTGCGCGACTCGGTCGGCCCAGCGTCCGAAGA
This sequence comes from Pseudomonadota bacterium, assembly GCA_018241905.1. Classification (GTDB taxonomy): domain Bacteria; phylum Pseudomonadota; class Gammaproteobacteria; order Burkholderiales; family Burkholderiaceae_C; genus Variovorax. Next base: position 6,767 of record JAFECZ010000278.1, on the reverse strand, counting down.
ACCATCCGCCAGCCGCCAGGCCCGCAAAGAAGGCGCCCACGCCCAGGCTCACGGCATGGACGTCCACGCCAACCACCAGGGAAAGCTGCCGGATCCACAGCACCTGGTAGACCAGGGCTGCGGTACCCGACGCAAATAGCAGCGCGGCCGGCCAGCCCAGCCGCACCCGGGTGTGGAGGCCTGCCGCCGCGGCACGGCCCCGTTGCACGGCCTTGCCCGTCTTGGCGCGCCGCATCACACCCTGCACCCAGACACCATCACTTCTTCTGCTGAGCGCCCTGGGTCTGCTGCTGCTGCCGCTGCATGGCGGCCTTCACCTTGCTCTTCACGTCGGCCACGGCCTGGTCGATGGTGAAACTGGCCGGGATCTGGCTCGGCGGATAGTCGACGAAGGTCTGCAGGAAGTTGCCGGCCCGGCGACCGCCTTCGAACAGCACGAACGCATCCTCGGTCTGCATCTGCTCATAGCCGTTCGTCGGGCCGATGTCGGCGCGCTCGTACGGGTCCAGCCGCAGGTTGTAGAACTTGGGCGTGCGCAGGCAGGTGAAGGGTTCCTTCCAGATCTGCATGCCGCCCTTGGCGCGCTGCTCGCAGAACACCACCTTGAATGCCGCGGGGTTGGTCCCGCCAGGCAGCACGGTGTCGAAGCGCATGGCCACCAGTTCGGCGTCGTCGTTGAAGTAGAAGAACTCGTCGCGCGAACTCTTCTCCGTCTGGCCCGTCAGCATGGGCAACTGGTTGTAGCCATCCAGGTGGACCTTGTAGTTCTTGCCGCCAAGGCCGGTGCCCTTGAGCAGGCGGTCCTTGATGGTGGTGTCGCCCGCGGCGGCCAGCAAGGTGGGGAACCAGTCCAGCCCGGAGATCAGGCCATTGCTGGTGGTGCCGGGCTTGATGTGGTCGGGCCAGCGCACCATGGCGGGCACGCGGAAGGCGCCTTCCCAGTTGGAGTCCTTCTCGCTGCGGAACGGCGAGTTCGCCGCGTCGGGCCAGGAGAAGAAGTTGGGCCCGTTATCGGTGGTGAAGATGACGATGGTGTCCTTGGTGATGCCGGCGTCGTCCAGCGTCTTCAGGAGCTTGCCCACGTTCTGGTCCATCTCCCACATGCCATCGGCATAGTCATGCCCTGGGCCAAGGCCTGCCTTTCCTCGATTCTCTGCCTTCACATGGGTGAACATGTGCATGCGGGTGAAGTTCATCCACACGAAGAACGGCTTGTCGGCCTTCTGCTTCTTGATGTAGTCGATGGCGGCGCCGGTGGTCTCGTCATCGATGGTCTCCATGCGCTTCTTGGTCAGCGGGCCGGAGTCCTGCACCTTGCCGTCGGCCGACGACTTGATCACGCCGCGCGGGTTGTAGGTCTTGAGGAACTCGGGATTGTTCTTGAACCAGTAGGGACGCTCGGGCTCCTCTTCCGCATTCAGGTGGTAGAGGTTTCCGAAGAACTCGTCGAAGCCGTGCTTGGTGGGCAGGAAGCGGTCCTGGTCGCCCAGGTGGTTCTTGCCGAATTGCGCGGTGTTGTAGCCCAGCGGCTTGAGCGCCTGGGCAATGGTGACGTCGCGGTCCTGCAGGCCGACCGGCGCGCCCGGAACACCCACCTTCGAGAGGCCGGTGCGGAACACGCTCTGGCCCGTCAGGAAGCTCGAACGGCCGGCCGTGCAGCTGTTCTCCGCGTAGTAGTCGCTGAACTTCATGCCTTCATTGGCAATGCGGTCGATGTTGGGCGTCTTGTAGCCCACCACGCCCTGGCCGAAAGCGCTGATGTTGGTCAGCCCCACGTCGTCGCCGAAGATCACCAGGATGTTCGGCTTCTTGCCGCCGGCAGCCGGCGGCTGGTTCTTGGTCTGCCCCTGCGCCTGGGGCGGCTTGGCCTGCGCGCCTGCGCTGGTGGCGCCGAGCATGGCACCCAGTGCCAAACCCGCTGTCACCAGCACGCGCGCGAAGCGCGTGCGTTCCATCGTCAGTCGAAACATCGTCCTTCTCTCCTTTCGGTCGTCAAGGCTTGCCCGGGAAAATCTGCTTCCAGTCTTTCTTCATGCTGATCACGACCCAGTTGCGTCGCGGCGCTTCGTCCAGCGCCTTGTCCAGCTTGCCGAAGGGCGACTGGCGGTCGTAGGCAAACTCGCGCTCGCCGTCGTCGTGATGAACCAGCACGCCAAGGCGCCGGCCCGGGCCGGTGGTGGCGTACTGCAGCATCTGCAGGTCGCCGTCCGAATTGCCGACGGCCAGGATGGGCTGCTGCCCGATGTGCATGTAGATGCCCACCGGCTTGCCCGGGCCGTCATTGATGAAGTCCAGCTTGGGCTGGCGCATGAGCGACTTGCCGTCGAAGGCGACACCCTGCGAGGAACCGACCACCTGCTCGGGCGGAATGCCGTAGACCTCCTGCGTCCAGGGCCGCATCACTTCCATGGTGCCGCCGGAGACGATGTAGGTCTTGAAGCCCTTGGCGCGCAGGTAGCTCAGCAGCTCGAGCTGCGGCTGGTACACGGTTTCGGTGTAGGGGCGCTTGAGCGTGGGGTGGCGTGCAGTGGCGAACCACTGGCGCACCGTGCGGTCGTACTCTTCCACCGACATGCCGCTGTTGGCCTGCACCAGCAAGTCGAGCAGCGGCTTTTCGCCGAGCGCCAGCGCGCCCTTGAGGTCGTTGGCCGCCAGGGCCTTGTACACGGGGTTGTCCGCCCACTGCGGATTGCGCGGCGCGGCCGCCTTGACCTGATCGATCATGAAGGCGAACTGCGTGTACATGGGCTGCTCCACCCACAGCGTTCCGTCGTTGTCGAAGGTGGCAATGCGCTGCGCCGGCGGCACGTAGTTGGGCGAGCCGTCGCGCGTCACGTCGTCGACGAAATCGATGATGGCCTGCCGTGCCGGTCCGTCGGACCACGAAGGCAAGGGGTCGGTGCCCGAAAGAAGTGCACAGCCCGTTGCGCCCCATGCCACGAAGCCTGCAACCAGCCAGGAAGCGGCTCGCTTCCACCACGTCCTACCCGAAAAGACAGACATTCCTCACAACCCTTTTTGATTTGAAGTGTTTTGCTCTACACGCTGCCGCGGGCGTCTTCTTGTTCTGCGCAACTGCGCATTTAACCCGGGTGGCGCCGAGCGTAGCGTTGTTGCGTGACGCTGGCAATCGTTATGCGAAGGAACGTGATTGCTTCACATCCGTCCGCCGCTCGACCGCCGTTTCATGCACGCACATCGACACGCGATGCGACTGGTGTTTGTGCGGCGGCGTGCGGGCCGCGAGGGAACTCGCCAAAGCGAAGCTGCTCACTCATTGACAGCCCACGCGCACGCGCGGGGTGCGCCTTCGGTCTTGAACCACAATGGCGCTTTTTTCGTCAACCCGAACCAACCAAAAGAGAAAGTGGCAACTGCAAAATGATTCGTTCCGATGACACCGGCAAATTCGTTCTTCGCATGGCCGTGGGCGTGCTCATCCTTCTGCATGGCATCAGCAAGCTGAGCAGCGGCGTGGGCTTCATCTCGGGCCAACTGGCCGCCAGCGGCCTGCCCGGCGCGCTGGCCTACCTCGTCTTCATCGGCGAAATCCTCGCCCCGGTGCTGCTGATTGCCGGCATCTACACCCGGCCCGCCGCCTGGATCGTGGTGATCAACATGGTGGTGGCCATCTGGCTGGTCCACACCTCGCAGCTGTTCGGCGTGAACAAGCAAGGCGGCTGGAATCTCGAACTGCAGGGCATGTACCTGTTCGGCGCCATGGCCGTGGCCTTCATGGGCGCCGGCCGCTTCAGCGTGGGCGGCACCGGCGGGCGCTACAACTGAGCGTCTTGTTGTTGCGCTTCAATCGTCTTCGGCTGCATCGAGACCCGGAAACAGGACCTCGGTAAAGCCGAAGCGCGTGAAGTCGCGCACGCGCATGGGGTAGAGCTTGCCCAGCAGGTGGTCGACCTCGTGCTGCACCACCCGGGCATGAAACCCGCTGACCGTGCGATCGATCGGATCGCCATAAGGATCGAACCCCGTGTAGCGGATGTTGGCAAAGCGCGGTACCACGCCGCGCAGGCCCGGCACCGACAGGCACCCTTCCCAGCCCTCTTCTTCATCGGTGCCGATGGGCGTGATCAGCGGATTGATGAGCACCGTGCGCGGCACGATGGGCGCATCGGGATAGCGCGGGTTCGGTGCGTCGGTGCCGAAGATCACCAGTTGCTGGTCCACGCCGATCTGCGGTGCCGCCAGGCCCGCGCCATTGACCGCGGCCATGGTCTCGAACATGTCGCGCACCAGCAGGTGCAACTCGTCGGTGTCGAATTCGGCCACCGGCTGCGCCACGCGCAACAAGCGCGGGTCGCCCATCTTCAGGATTTCTCGAAATGCCATGCGCGGATTATCTGGCCGCCGCGCATGCCGGCGCTTGCGTTGCGCTCAATGCCAGTAGGGCCGGCCCCCCCAGTAGCCGCGGCCGTAGTAGCCGGGCCGTCCATAGTAGTACGGGCGTCCGTAGTAGCCGCCCACGCCAATACCCACGCTCACGGGCGGCGCTACCACCACGGGTGCCGGCGCAACCACGGCGGCTTCTCCATAGGGACCATAGGCGGGCGGTGCCACCACGCACCCGCCAAGCAGAAGTGCGGCTGCGCCGACGGCGCCAGCCAGGGCGAGGCGGCGAATTGCAGTCATGGGCATATCTCCAATCGAAAGTCCGTTCATCTGGACATTCAACGCCCCGCTTCTCTCGCTGTTGACCCCTGCCTGTGAAGGTGATGTAAAGCCTGGTTCAGGCTTGCAACAGGGCCAGCATCTGCGCTTCGTCGATGACATTCACGCCCAGTTCGCGCGCCTTGTCCAGCTTGCTGCCGGCCTCGGCGCCGGCGACAAGGTAGTCGGTCTTCTTGCTCACCGATCCTGCCACTTTGGCACCTGCGGCCTCGAGCATGTCCTTCGCTTCGTCGCGGCCCATCGTAGGCAAAGTGCCCGTGATGACGAAGGTCTTGCCCGACAGCGGCTTGGGTGCGCGCGCAGCCGGCTCGCCCTCTTCCCAATGCACGCCGCTGGCGCGCAACTGCTCCACCACTTCGCGGTTGTGCGGCTGGCCGAAGAAGGTGTGCAGGCTCTGCGCCACCACGGGGCCCACGTCGTTCACTTCGAGCAACTGCTCTTCGCTCGCATCCATGATGGCGTCGAGCTTGCCGAAGTGCTTGGCCAGGTCCTTGGCCGTGCTCTCGCCAACGTGGCGGATGCCCAGGCCGAAGAGGAATCGCGGCAACGTGGTCTTCTTCGATTTCTCGAGCGCCTGCACAAGGTTCGCTGCCGACTTCTCGGCCATGCGTTCCAGGCCCGCCAATGTCGACAGGCCCAGCCTGTACAGGTCGGGCAGCGTGCGAATCAGGTTGCCGTCCACCAGTTGCTCGACCAGCTTGTCGCCCAGCCCTTCGATGTCCATCGCCCGCCGCGCGGCGAAGTGCAGGATGGCTTCCTTGCGCTGCGCGGCGCAGAACAGGCCGCCGCTGCAGCGGTGATCGACCTCGCCTTCCTCGCGCACTGCATCGGAGCCGCACACGGGGCACTTGGCCGGCATGGCGAAGACGGCGCCGCGCTGTTCGGACGGCCGCGCCGCGCTTTCGGGCAGCACGCCCACCACTTCGGGAATCACGTCGCCGGCACGTCGCACGATCACCTTGTCGCCCACGCGCACGTCCTTGCGGCGCACTTCGTCCTCGTTGTGCAACGTGGCATTGGTGACGGTCACGCCGCCGACGAACACCGGCGCGAGCTTGGCCACCGGCGTGAGCTTGCCGGTGCGGCCCACCTGGACCTCGATGGCCATCACTTCGGTCACCTGCTCCTGCGCAGGGTACTTGTGCGCCACCGCCCAGCGCGGCTCGCGGCTCTTGAAGCCCAGCTGCCGCTGCAGCGCCAGGCTGTTGACCTTGTAGACCACGCCGTCGATGTCGAAGGGCAGCGCGTCGCGCTGCGCCGCGATGCGCGCATGAAACTCGACCAGCGCGTCGGCGCCCTGCCCCACGGCGCGTTCCTTCGACACCGGCAATCCGAACTTGCCGAGCGCGTCGAGTACGCCGCTGTGCGTGCCGGGCTGCGCATCCCAACCCGCCACCTCGCCCAGGCCGTAGGCAAAGAAGCTGAGCGGCCGCTGCGCGACCAGCGCCGGGTCGAGCTGGCGGATGGCGCCCGCCGCCGTGTTGCGCGGGTTGATGAAGGTCTTTTCGCCCTTCTCGCGCTGGCGTTCGTTGAGCTTCTCGAACGCGTCGCGGCGCATGTAGGCCTCGCCGCGCACTTCAAGGACCTGCGGCGCAGCATCGCCCTTGAGGCGCAGCGGAATCTGCCCGATGGTGCGCAGGTTCTGCGTCACGTCCTCGCCGGTCTCGCCGTCGCCGCGCGTGGCGCCCTGCACCAGCACGCCATTCTCGTAGCGCAGGTTGATGGCCAGGCCGTCGAACTTGAGCTCGGCGGAATACTCGATCTGCGGCGCATCGGGCGCCAGGCCCAATTCGCGGCGTACGCGTGCGTCGAAGGCCTGGGCGCCCGCGGCGGTGGTGTCGGTTTCGGTGTGGATGGACAGCATGGGCACCGCGTGCCGCACGGGCGTGAGGCCGGCCAGCACCGCGCCGCCCACGCGCCGCGTGGGCGAATCGGAGGTGCGCAGCCCGGGATGCGCCGCTTCGATTTCCTGCAGCCGCTTGAACAGCTTGTCGTACTCGGCATCGGGCAGCTCGGGTGCGTCGAGCACGTAGTACAGGTGGGCGTGATGCTGCAGTTGCTCGCGCAAGCGCTGCGCCTCGGCG
>JAFECZ010000277.1 GCA_018241905.1 Pseudomonadota bacterium | reverse complement strand
TCGCCTGTGCCTGGCCGGGACGCGGAGCAGCGCCAGCCGGCCGGTGGGTTGCCCGTGGCGGCGGCGCAGGCGCCGGCCGCTGCCGTGCCCGCGGCCGCATCGACCCTGGTTGCATTGATGCCCGCGCTGCCATTGCCGCAAGCGCAGGATCAGCAGGAGAGTGGGGCGCAGGTGCTGGCTGTCGAGCCGGCGCAAGCAGCCGGCGAACCCGTGCCGGCTCGTGCGTCGGGCATGCCGCCGGCACAGGTCGTCGAATATGCGCTGGCGCGATTTGCGCAAGCAGCGGCGGATGCGCAGCCGCAGCCGTCTGCACTGGGGGCCTCGCCAAGGCCGGCGGCAGATGGTGCCCCGGCTGCGGCAGCGTTGATTCACCCGCAGGCCGCATCGCTGGTTCATCAGCAACTGGACTTGCTGGCCAGCGGCGTGTTCCGCTGGAGCGGCCACGCCTGGCCGGGCGTTCCGATGGAATGGACCGTGCAGGAAGAGCGCGCGAGGCAGCAGCATGGCGGCGAGCCCGCCGACGATCAGCCGGTGCAATGGGCGACGACGCTGTCGCTCGATCTGCCCCAGCTCGGTTCGGTGAAGGTGAACCTGCGGCTGAGCGGCATGAACGTCAATGCACAGGTGCTCGCCACGCAGGCCGATGCGGCGCACCAGTTGCGCAAGCGCGATGCAGTGCTCGGCCGGCGCATGTCGGACGCGGGTCTCGCGTTGCAGAGCCTGCAGTTCGATTCGCAGGCGGTGGCGCCATGAGCGAAGCGGCGAGCGCACGTTCGGGTGCCGTTGCCTTGTCCTACCGCGACGACGGCCGTGCGCCGGTGGTCGTGGCCAAGGGCTACGGCGCAACGGCGGAATCGATCATGCGTACGGCACGCGAGCACGGCCTGTACGTGCATGCCTCGCCGCAGCTCATCGGCCTGTTGATGCAGGTGCAGCTGGACCGCCAGATCCCGCCGCCGCTCTACGCGGCCGTGGCACAGGTGCTGGCCTGGCTCTGGGAAATTGACCAAGGAAATTCGCCGGTCGATGTGATTGAAATTGAAAAGTAAAACATATCCATTACATCGCTCGTAAATGTGCAAAAGAGATGGTTTGAATACTTAACCCGAACGTGTTCATATTACTTTTCATAGAGGAAACGCAAGCGGAATTTTTCCGCATATTCGGGTGCTGTGTCGTGATTCGTGATATCTGTCACCAAAGCGGCATCTGAAAAATTGAAACACTGTGATACATTTATTTCGTGCTAAAAAGTTCGTCTAATAATTGCTAATTGGAGCGGGAAGTGAATTCGTTCAGTGATTCGGTTGCCTTGAAGGAAGAAATTGCGCGGGAAATTAGCGATATCAATCTCGCCTATATCCTGCTGGCGCAAAAAATGGTCAAGCAAGACAAGGCGGCTTCGATGATTCGTCTTGGAATTGGCAGCAAATTGGCCGACATGCTGGCCAACATGACAATTACCCAGATCATCAAGCTGTCGAATTCCAAGTTTCTCATCTTCAGCCCGCGTCTGAATGAAGAGGCTTCGATCCATGCGGTCGGCAATGACGAAAAGGATTCGGCATTGCAGCGTGCCCACATGTCGATCCTGATGGCCGGCAATCACCTTGCCGCCAAGAGCTGAAGGCCTGGAACAAAATGAGCCAGAAAAGCGTATTGGCGGAAGTCAAGCAGGTTCAATTGGCCGTGGAACTCATCGGCCTGGGTGCCCGCCTGCAATTCCTGGAAGCAGAAGTCGGCCTGAGCCGCGAGCGGCTGATTCGGCTTTACAAGGAAATCAAGGGTGCCTCGCCGCCCAAGGGCCTGCTGCCTTTTTCGACCGACTGGTACATGACCTGGCTGGCAAACATTCACTCGTCGATGTTCTACAACATCTATCGCTTCATGCGCAGCCACGACGGCGGCAGCGAACTGCAGGCGCTCATCAAGAGCTACCGCATCTACCTGGAGCAGGCCGACCTGCCCGAAGGCAGCACGGTGCTGGACTTCACGCGGGCCTACACCATGGTGCGCTTCTTCGACAGCGGCATGCTGCAGCTGAGCAGCTGCACGCGCTGCGCCGGCGAGTTCGTGGCGCATGCCTACGACGACAAGCACGACTACGTGTGCGTCCTGTGCCGCCCGCCCTCGCGAGCCGGCAAGGTGCGCGCAGCCAAGCCCGCGCCCGAGCGGCGCGCGCCGGCGCGGCGTGCGCTGGGGCGGCCCGGCCTTACCGCGGGCCTGGCCGGCATCAGCATGGTTCGCGCGGCCGTCACCTGATTCTTTGATTTCTTGAACTTAAGGCCTGCGGGCCCGAGGGGAACTACGTGCTCGTTCTGGTGGGGTATTTGGTGGTGCTGGCCACCGTGTTCGGCGGCTACGGCCTGATGGGCGGGCACTTCGGCGTGCTCTTCCAGCCGGTGGAGCTGCTGATGATCGGCGGCTCGGCGCTGGGTGCCTTCATCGCGGGCAACAAGGGCAAGACCATCAAGGCCACCATGAAGGAGCTGCCGCGCCTCTTGCGCGGCACCAGGCGCGACCGCCAGCTCTACATGGACCTGCTGGCCCTCTTGTACGAGCTGCTGGCCAAGGCGCGCAAGGAAGGCATGATGAAGCTCGAGTCGGACGTGGATGCGCCCGAGCAGAGCGAGATATTCAACCGCTATCCCGCCATCCTGGCCGACAAGGGCGTGATGGAGTTCCTGTGCGACTACCTGCGCCTGGTGATCAGCGGCAACACCGATGCCTTCGAGATCGAGGCGCTGATGGACCACGACATCGAAACCATCGCGCACGAGGCGCTGGTGCCTTCGCACAGCATTGCGCGCGTGGCCGATGCGCTGCCTGCGCTGGGCATCGTGGCGGCCGTGCTGGGCGTGGTGCACGCGCTCGGCTCGGCCGACCTCCCTCCGTCCGAAATGGGGGCGCTGATTGCGCACGCCATGGTGGGCACCTTCCTGGGCGTGCTGCTGGCCTACGGTTTCGTCACGCCGCTGGCCTCGCTGATCGAGCAGCGCGTGGCCGAGGGCATGAAGGTCTACCAGTGCGCCAAGGTCACGCTGCTGGCCAGCCTGAACGGCTATGCGCCGCAGCTGGCGGTGGAGTTCGGCCGCAAGGTGCTGTTCTCGACCGAGCGACCCTCGTTCACCGAGCTCGACGCACACGTGCGCGAAGTCAAGGCGGCCAAGTGACCCGGGGCCCAGGCCAGCAACAGCCATGAGCGAAGAGAAGAAAGTCGTCGTCAGGCGCAAGGGTGGCGACCACGGCGGCGGCCACCATGGCGGCGGCTGGAAGATTGCCTACGCCGACTTCATGACGGCCATGATGGCCTTCTTCCTGGTGATGTGGCTGCTGTCCATCTCCAGCCCCAAGCAGCGCGAAGGCATTGCCGAGCATTTCCGCATGCCGCTGAAGGTGGCGCTGCAGGGCGGCCAGCAGGTGGCCATGAGCGCCAGCGTGGTGCCCGGCGGCGGCACCGACCTGGCCCACTCCGACGGCGACGTGAAGCGCGCAGCCGACGAGGACGACGCCGACGCCACGCGGCTGGACGCGATGAAGACCAAGCTGGAGGCGATGATCGACAACAGCCCCAGCATCAAGCAACTGCGCTCGCAGATCCTGATCGACATCACCGCCGAGGGCCTGCGCCTGCAGATCGTGGACAGCGACAAGCGTCCCATGTTCGACCTGGCCAGCGCGCGCGTGCTGCCCTACATGCGCACCATCCTGCGCGAGCTGGGGCCGATGCTCAACGAGCTGCCCAACAAGATCACCGTGTCGGGCCACACCGACGCCATCGTCTACACCAACGACGGCTCCTACAGCAACTGGGAGCTGTCGGCCGACCGCGCCAATGCCTCGCGCCGCGAGCTGCTGGTGGGCGGCATGAACGGCGTGAAGGTGCTGCGCGTGGTGGGCCTGGCCGACAGCGCCCACCTGGACCGCGACAACCCGCGCAATCCGGTCAACCGGCGCATCAGCATCATCGTGCTCAACCACCAGACGCAGGAGCGCTTCGAGCGCGAGAACACCGGCGAAGCCACCATGGCCCTGCCGGGCAGGCAACCGGCCGGCCGGCCTTCCTGACGCAGTCAGTCATTACCAAAAGCAAGAGATGGATCTCAGTCAATTCACCCAAGCCTTTTTCGTCGAGGCCGTCGAGCTGCTGGGCGAGATGGAGCACCTGCTGCTCGAACTCGACGTGGCCGCGCCCGACGCCGAGCAGCTCAACGCCATCTTCCGCGCGGCGCATTCGATCAAGGGCGGCGCGGCCACTTTCGGCTTCGTGGCGCTGACCGACACCACGCACCTGCTCGAAACCCTGCTGGACCGCGCACGCCATGGGCAGCTCCAGCTCAGCCTGCCCATGGTGGACGCATTTCTGGAAACGAAGGACGCCTTGCAAGAACAACTGACGGCCTACCAGGCGGGCAATGAACCCGAGCCTGAGATGGTGGCGCACATCTGCGCCGTGTTGCAGCAGCTCGCACTGGAGCATGGCAATGGCGAGACGCCCGCTGCCGCGCAGGCCGCCGTTGCTGCAGCGCCCGCGCCGGCCCCGGTTGCCGCTGCGCCGGTGCAGGAGGCATCGCAGGAAGACGCCGTGCTGAACGTGGCTTTCTCGGGCCTGTCCGACAGCGAAACGGGCCTGCTGGCCGACGAGCTGGCCAACCTCGGCCAGGTGCTGTCCAGCACGCCGGGCAAGGGCACCCTGCAGGTGCGTCTTCGCACCGCATGCTCCAGCGACGACATCGTGGCGGTGTGCTGCTTCCTGATCGACGAATCGCAGATCCGCATCGAGAGCGAAGCGCAGGCGCCGGTGCGGGCCGAGGCAGCGCAGCCGGCCGAGGCGGCATCGGCGGCCGACGCGGCCCGCGCCAAGGCAAGCGCTGCCCCCTCCGGCGGCGCCGCGTCCACAAGCGCCGCCAGCGCATCGAAGGAATCGAGCTCCATCCGCGTGGACGTGGAGAAGGTCGACCAGCTCATCAACCTGGTGGGCGAGCTGGTGATCACGCAATCGATGCTGACGCAGGCCGCCACCCGGCTCGACCCGGTGGCCTACGAGCGCTTCCTGAGCGGGCTGGGCCACCTGGAGCGCAATGCGCGCGACCTGCAGGAATCGGTCATGTCCATCCGGATGATGCCCATGGACTATGTGTTCAGCCGCTTCCCCCGCGTGATCCGCGACGTGAGCGCCAAGCTGGGCAAGCAGGTGCGGCTCGACACCTTCGGCAAGGAAACCGAACTGGACAAGGGCCTGATCGAGCGCATCGTCGATCCGCTCACGCACCTGGTGCGCAACAGCCTGGACCACGGCATCGAGACGCCCGGGCAGCGCACCGCCAAGGGCAAGGACGCCACCGGCCAGCTGCTGCTGTCGGCCCAGCACCACGGCGGCAACATCGTGATCGAGGTGAGCGACGACGGCGCGGGCCTGAACCGCGACAAGATCCTGGCCAAGGCCATGCAGCAGGGCCTGGCGGTGAGCGACACCATGCCCGACGAAGAGGTGTGGCAGCTGATCTTCGCGCCGGGCTTTTCCACCGCCGAGCAGGTCACCGACATCTCGGGCCGCGGCGTGGGCATGGACGTGGTCAAGCGCAACATCCAGGAAATGGGCGGGCACGTGGAGATCATCTCGCGCCAGGGGCAGGGCACCACCACGCGCATCGTGCTGCCGCTGACGCTGGCCATCCTCAACGGCATGTCGGTGAAGGTGGGCGACGAGGCCTACATCCTGCCGCTGTCGTACGTGATCGAGTCGCTGCAGCCGTCTGCGGAGCACCTGCATTCGATCACCGGCGAAGGCCGGGTGATCAAGGTGCGCGGCGAGTACCTGCCGCTGATCGAGCTGCACCGCGTGTTCGACGTGAGCGGCGCGCTGGACGACGCCACCCGGGGCATCGTGGTGATCGTGCAGGCCGAGAGCGGGCGCTTTGCGCTGCTGGTGGACGAGCTGCTGGGCCAGCACCAGGTGGTGGTGAAGAACCTGGAGACCAACTACCGCAAGGTGCCCGGCATCTCGGCCGCCACCATCCTGGGCGACGGCAGCGTGGCCTTCATCATCGACGTGGGGGCGATGCCGCGCATCCGCCGCGCGCAGGCGGCCAGCGCACTGGCGCTGGCCGACGCTGCCCGCACCGACGCGGTGGCTGCCTGAGATGTTCGGCATTCACCTGAGCCAGGCAGGCTACCTGACGCACGCCCCGATGCTGGACCTGCGCCGGCGTGTGGTGGGCTATCGCATGGCATGGCGCGAAGCGGGCGGCGGAGGCGGCGACAAGCCATCCTCCGGGTTGCAAGCCATGGCCGATTGCCTGGCCGAGCACCTGAACCCCGCCGGCCGGGGCTGGCGGCTGGGCCGCACGCCGCTGTTCTTCGACGTGGCGGCCGACCCGTCGCTGCTGACCAGCCTGCAGGCGCTGCCGCCCGAGAACGTGGTGTTGTGCGTGGGGCCCGAAGACATGGTGCTCGACGCGCTGCCGGCGCTGCAGTTCATGCGCGAGCACGGCTACGCCCTGATGCTGCGAGGCGCGCAGGATCTGCCGCAGGCCGAGCCCCTGCGCGAGCTGATCACTCATTTCGACGTCGGCGCGGGCGAGCCGGGCCTGCTCGAGCGCCTGGCCAAGGACCAGGAGGAGGGCGGCCTGCCGCTTCGCCTCATCATCAGCCAGCCGGCCGAGCAGGCGCCGCGGGTGGCCGCGGACGACGCCGCGCTGCAGCCCGAATCCACGCTCATCATGCGGCTGATGCAGATGCTCCAGCGCAACGAGGACGTGCGCCAGATAGAGACCGCGCTCAAGCACGATGCGGTGCTGACGTATAGGCTGCTGCGGCACATCAACTCGCCGGCCATCGGGCCGGGGGTGGAGATCCAGTCGCTGCGCCACGCGGTCACCATGCTGGGCTACTCGCACCTGTTCCGCTGGCTGGCGCTGCTGCTGGCCACGAGCAACGCGGCCAGCAGCGCGCCGTACATGACGCGCAAGG
>JAFECZ010000276.1 GCA_018241905.1 Pseudomonadota bacterium | reverse complement strand
CAGTTTCCCAAGAACAGCCGGCTGTTCCAGGTGATCTTGCAGGCCGAGCCCGAGTACCGGACCAAGCCCGAAGACCTGCAGAACATGTACGTGCGCAACCGCAGCGGCGACATGGTGCCGCTCAAGGCGGTGGCCAACACGCGCTACGTGGTGGGCGCCGACCTGGTCACGCGCTTCAACAACTACCCTGCTGCCAAGATCTCCGGCGGGCCGGCGCCGGGCTACAGCTCGGGCCAGGCGCTCAACGCGATGGAAGAGGTGGCGCGCGAGGTGCTGCCCGAGGGCTTCTCCTTCGCCTGGTCCGGCCAGGCTTATGAAGAGAAGAAGGCCGGCTCTACCGCGGGTGTGGTGTTCGCCTTCGCGCTGGTGATGGTGTTCCTGATCCTGGCGGCGCAGTACGAGAAATGGTCGCTGCCGGTCGGCGTGCTGCTGGCGGTGCCCTTTGCGTTGTTCGGCGCCATCGCGGCCATCTGGATGCGGGGCACCGAGAACGACGTGTACTTCCAGATCGGCCTGACGGTGCTCATTGCGCTGGCGGCCAAGAACGCCATCCTGATCTTCGAGTTTGCGGTGGAGCTTCGCCACAAGGAAGGTCTGTCGGCCTACGACGCGGCGGTGAGCGCGGCCAAGCTGCGGCTGAGGCCGATCATCATGACCTCGCTGGCCTTCATCCTGGGCTGCGTGCCGCTGGCCATTGCGAGCGGCGCGTCCTCGGCCAGCCGGCATTCGCTGGGCACCGGCGTCATCGGCGGCATGCTGGGGGCGACGGTGATCGCGATCTTCTTCATCCCCATGTTCTATTGGGGCCTGGAGACATTGAGCGAACGCAGCGCCGGCAAGAAGAAGGACAAGACGGGAGATGCACCGCCGACAGGCGCAGCAAGCGAGGGGGCGGATCATGCGGCGCACTGACATTGAACCCCCACGCTCCTCACTTCGTGTGGTCGCTGCCCCCCGCGGGGGCGCAAGCCTCCTCAGAGGCGGCTCGTCGGGACGCTTGGGCAAGGCGGCAGCCGCCGCCGCGGCACTGATGCTGCTTTCAGGTTGCATGCTGGGGCCGGACTACAAGCGGCCCGAGCTGGCGGTGCCAGACCAGTTCCGCTCGAGCCCGCCGCGCAGCGAGCTGAGCCCGAGCGCGGCCGACACCGCCTGGTGGAAGCAGTTCGGCGACGCGCAGCTCAACGCGCTGGTCGACGAGGCGCTGGCCAACAACCTCGATGTGGTGGCCGCCGCGGCGCGGGTCGACCAGTTCTACGGCGCCTTGGGCATCACGCGCTCGGCGCTGTTCCCGCAGGTGGGCGCCGACCTGAACGGCGGGCGCCAGCGCGCCAGCACCATGACGGCCACCGGGGCGCCGGGCATCAATCCCTACAACTCGGTGCAGGCGGCTGTTCTGGCCAGCTGGGAGATCGACCTGTTCGGCCGCACCCGCCGCCTGACCGAGTCGGCTACTGCGCAACTGCGTGGCAGCGAGGCCTTCCGGCGTGGCACCGTGCTGTCGCTGGTGGCTGCCGTCACCGCGGGCTACGTGCAACTGCGCGACCTCGACAAGCAGGTGGAAGTGGCGCGCGACACGCTCAAGCTGCGCGAGGATTCGCTCAAGCTGTTCGAGCGGCGCTTCAAGGGCGGCGTGGTGTCCGAGCTGGAACTGAGCCAGGCCAAGTCGGAATACGCCACGGCCCTGCGTACCCTCCCGCAGCTCGAGCAATCGGCCGCGCAGCAGGAGAACGCGCTGTCGGTGCTCGTGGGGCGCAACCCCGGCCCGATCGTGCGCGGACTTCCCATCGACCAGATGGCGATGCCGCCGGTGCCGGCAGGACTGCCTTCGGAGCTGATCGAGCGCCGGCCCGACCTGATCGCGTCGGAGCAGGCGCTGATCGCGGCCAACGCGCGCATCGGCGCGGCCAAGGCGGCGTACTTTCCGAGCATCTCGCTCACCGGTGCATTCGGCGCGGCCAGCCGCAGCCTGTCGGACTTGTCCAACGGCGCGGCGCGCATCTGGTCCTACGGGCTGGATGTGAGCGTGCCCATCTTCACCGCCGGCGCCATTGCCGGCCAGGTGGAAAGCGCCGAGGCCGGCCAGCGCGAATCGCTGGCGCTGTACCGCAAGGCGGTACAGACGGGCTTTCGCGAAACGGAAGACGCGCTGGTGGGCGTGACCAAGACGCAGCTGGCGCGCGACGCAGCCAAGCAGCAGACCGACGCGCTGGCCAACTATGCCCGCCTGGCGCGCAGGCGCTACGACGGCGGCTACAGCAGCTATCTTGAAGTGCTGGACGCCGAGCGCAGCCTGTTCAATGCCCAGCTGCAGCTGGCGCAAAGCCAGGCCGACGTGCTGCTGCAGGCCGCAGCGCTCTACAAGGCAATGGGGGGCGGCTGGGTGGACATGGCGGATCAGCTGGCGCCCAAGCCGAAGAACGCGAGCGAGGGTTAGAAGTCCGCCAGTTCGTAGCTGGTGCTGCGGCCGCCACCGGGTGACTTGCGCAGCACGCCCAGTTCCAGCAACTGGGTGATGTCTCGCAGCGCGGTGTCCGGCGAACACTTGCCGATGGCCGCCCACTTGCTGCTGGTGAGCTTGCCCTCGAAGCCGTCGAGCAGGCGATTGAGCAGCTTGGCCTGGCGCTCGTTCATCGGGGTGCCGGCCCAGTGTTGCCAGAACCTGGCCTTGCCCAGCACGCTGTCGAGCGTCGCCTGCGCGCTGGCAATGGCGCGCCCCAGGGTGCCAAGAAACCAGGCCAGCCAGGCCGTGACGTCGAGCGAGCCCTTCTGGGTGCGCTCGAGGATGTCGTAGTAGTCCTTGCGCTCACGCTGGATCTGCGCCGAGAGGCTGTAGAAGCGCTGCTGTCCGACGCCGTCGGCGCGCGCAAGAAACAGGTCGCCCACGGCTCGCGCGACCCGGCCGTTGCCGTCGTCGAACGGATGCAAGGTCACGAACCACAGATGTGCGAGCCCCGCCTTGATCAGCATGGGTTCCCGCGCTGCTTCATTCGCCCAGGCCAGAAAGCGCGGCATCTCTGTCGCCAGCGCATCGGCCGGCGGCGCCTGGAAGTGAACCTTGCGGCGGTTCACCGGACCCGAGACGACTTGCATGGGGCCTGCCGAATCGTCGCGCCACTGGCCCACCGCAATCCTGGACAGACCCGAGTAGCCGGTAGGAAACAGCGCCGCGTGCCAACCGAAGAGCCGTTCGGCCGTGAGCGGGTCTGCGCTGCGCGACGTGGCGTCGAGCACCATTTCGACCACGCCCTCGACGTTCCGGTCGACCGGCGCGAGCGCGCCGATGTCCATGCCGAGGCGACGGGCGATGGATGAGCGGACCGAGGCCACGTTCAACACTTCGCCCTCGATTTCGCTGGTCTTGACCACATCGTCGGTCAGTGCGGCCAGACTGGCCTCGTCGCGCAACGCCAGCCCCACGTCGGCCAGGCGGCCCAGCAGCGTGCCGTGGGCCAGGCTGACCTCGGCCAGCGGCTGTGCCAGGGCGGACAGGTCGTAGCGCCATTGCGGCCACTCGACCGACTCCCAGATATAGAGTTTTTCTCCGCTGAACATGCGGAGATTAAATGACCGAATCGCCGCAGAGGCAAGTTTTTCACCGCAAATTGTGCGGTGATTAGCCAATGGAATCGCCGCACGCGCAGAGCACGGCGCTCGCCTTGCGCCTCAGCGCAGATAAGCGATGCGCGCCTCGTGCGTCGTGCGCTGGCGAAGCAGGGCCATGCTTTCTTCGTCGTCGCCGTCGCAGCTGGCGCGCAGCACGCGCGCGGCATGGGCGTCGTCCAGCGTTTTCACCAGCACGCGCAGCGCCTTGGCCTGGGCCTGCGAAAACTCGCCGTTCTGCGCGAGTTCGTCGAGCTGGCGCAGGACTTCCTTGGGCGCCAGGTCGCGCATGTCCAGGAGATCCAGGGCCAGCGACAGCTGGTGGGAAGAAAGCGTGGGAATCGTCGGAGCGGTCATGTGGGCTGGGCCTCACTTCCTGAAACAAAGAGGGATGCAGTGTCGGGCGGCTCGCTTAAGCCGTGCTGAAAGCAAAGTGTGGGCGTTCCGTGTTGTTTAGTCGCCCGTGCAATCTGCGGAATTCCGGGGCCGGCGTGGCGTTTGCCACAGCTTGGCGCGATCCGTCTCCAAGTCCGGCACGGCCGCGCTACGATCCAGTCGAAACACATAAGTTCACAAATATGTCGACAAATCGCAACGAGACTTTCCGCCCCAACGCATCCGCCGCGCAGGCAACGGGCACCGGTGCCATGGGACGACGTCAGTTCGCGCTCATGCTGGGTGCCGGGGCACTGGGCCTGGGTGCCGTGGGCCGTGTCCGGGCGCAGTCGGCGCCCATCGCCCGCCTGCGCATCGTCATCCCGGCCAACGAGGGCGGCGGCTGGGACCAGACCGGCCGGGCGCTCGGCGCCGCCATCGTGGCATCCGGTGCGGCCACCGAGGTGGCGTACGAGAACATCGGCGGCAAGGGCGGCACCATCGGCCTGGCCAAGTACGTGGAGAAGTACGACGCCGACCCCAACGCGCTCCTGATGGGCGGCATGGTGATGGTGGGCGCGGTGGCGCTGCAAAAGCCCGCGGTCGACATGAGCCGCATCCAGCCGGTGGCGCGGCTGACCAGCGACTACGAGGTGCTGGCCGTGCGGGCCGATTCGCCCATCACCACGCCCAAGGAACTGATCGCGCGCCTGCGTTCGAACCCGGCCGGCACCGCCATCGCGGGCGGGTCATCCGGCGGGGTCGACCACATGTTCGCCGGCATGCTCGCGCGCCTGGCCGGCAACACGGCCAGCCTGGTGTATCTGCCGCATCCGGGCGGGGCGGAGGTGGTCGAATCCATCGAGTCGGGCAAGGCCGCCGCGGGCATCTCGGGCTACAGCGAATTCAAGGACGGCATTGCCAGCGGCAAGCTGCGCGCCATTGGCGTGTCGGCCAAGCGCCCCTTCCTGGGCATTCCGTCGGTGCGCGAGCAGGGCGTGGATGCCGACCTGGCCAACTGGCGCGGCATCTTCACCGGCAAGGCGGTGACTGCGGCGCGCCAGCGCGAACTGGTGGCGGTGGCTCAGCGCGCGGTGCAGACCGACGCCTGGCAAAAGACGCTCAAGCGCCAGAACTGGGACGGCTCCTGGATGGACGGCAAGGACTTCCAGGGCTTTCTGGAACTGGAGCAGTCGATGGCCGGCGTGATGACCATGCTGCTCAAGCTCAAGGCCTGAGCCCGCGCCGCCGGTTGCGGGCAGGCCGCGGCGCAGCGGCTGCGCCTCAGCTCAGGCCGGTGACCGGCAGCGCCGCGCCGTGCACGGCACGCGCCGCATCCGAAGCCAGGAAGGCAATCACCTGCGCCAGGTCGCGTGGCGCCACCCAGTTGGCCGGGTCGGCATCGGGCATGTCGGCGCGGTTCTCGGGGGTGTCGATGATGGTGGGCAGCACGCAGTTCACGTTGATGTTCTGCGTGCGCAGTTCGGCCGCCATGGATTCGGTCAAGCGGATCACCGCGCTCTTGGCCGCGATGTAGGCGCCCATGTTGGCCAGCCCGCGCTGGGCCGAGAAGGCGCCGATGTTCACGACTTTTCCGCCCCCTTGCTGCTGCATCTGCGGCACCACGGCGTGCGCCATGTGCTGCACGGTGCGCACGTTCAGGTCGTAGAGAAAGTCCCAGGTCTTGGCCTCGGTGCCGTGCACCGGCGTGCCCATGCGAAAGCCGCCGGCCAGGTTGCACAGCACGTCGATGCGGCCGAAGCGCTTGACCACCGCCTGGGCGGCAGCGTCCGCCTCCGGCGCATTCAGCAGGTTGGCCGCCAGGAACATCCGGCGCTCGCCCGCGTCGCCGAAGACGGCGCTCAGGCGGTCGGCGTGCAGGTCGACCAGTGCCAGGCGTGCGCCGCGTTCGGCGAATACCTCGGCCACGGCGCGGCCCAGGTTGCCGGCAGCGCCGGTGATGAGTACGACGGCGTTGTTCATGTCGGGCGTGGTCATGTCAGATGGCGGCCTTGGCCGAGTGGCGGCGTTCGCGATGGTACTGGCCGGTGCCGCGCGAGACCACGCGGTCGCTGGGCAGCACGGTGCCGGGTTCGTAGTCGGGCTGGCCGGCAATGCGCTCGTACAGCGGCGCAAAATCGATCTGCCCCAGCGCCAGCAAGTGGTCCAGCCCGTCGATGACGAAATAGCTTTCCTGGAAGTCGTCGATGCGGTAGCGGGTGCGCATGACGCGTTCCAGGTCGAAGCCGATGCGGTTGGGCGAGGCGTCCTCCAGCGCAAAGACCGATTCGGTGTACGAGGACGCAATGCCCGCGCCGTAGATGCGCACGCCGTCCTTCTGCTGCACCAGGCCGAACTCCACCGTGTACCAGTACACGCGGGCCAGCTTGTCCAGCACGCCCAGTTCCTTGGCGCGCAGGCCGCCTTGGCCGTAGGCCTGGATGTAGTCGGCGATCACCGGGTTCATCAGCATCGGCACGTGGCCGAACACGTCGTGGAAGACGTCGGGCTCTTCCAGGTAGTCCAGCTCGTGCGGCTTGCGAATGAACTGGCCGGCCGGAAAGCGCCGGTTGGCCAGGTGATCGAAGAACACTTCGTCGGGCACCAGGCCCGGCACGGCCACCACTTGCCAGCCGGTCTTGCGCATCAGCACTTCGGACAGGCGGCGGAAGTCGGGGATCTGCTCCGGCCCGATGGGCAGCTTGTTCATGCCGTCGACGAATTCGTCGCAGGCCCGCCCGGGCAGCAGCTTCGATTGGCGCTCGAAAAGCGTCTTCCACACCGCGTGCTCGGCGGGCGTGTAGTTGTCCCAGCCCTGGTCGATGGTCCAGTCGGCGCGCTCGGGCTTGGCGCCCGCGGCCAGGCCGTGCAGCTCCTTGGCTTCGTGTTGTTGTTGGTCGATGACTTCTTCCAGCATGACGGTTCTCCCGCAGTCCGGTGATGTGCCTGTCCGCGCTCAGTCGGCCGTCTGCAGCACGCCGCGATTGATCTGGTCGCGCTCCAGCGACTCGAACAGGGCCTTGAAGT
>JAFECZ010000275.1 GCA_018241905.1 Pseudomonadota bacterium | reverse complement strand
CGAGCAGCGGCCCGGCAACTACCTGGCCTTCTTCAGCAGCTTCGAATACATGGAGACGGCGGCACAGGAGCTGTGCCGGCGCAATCCGAACATCGCCGTGTGGCGCCAAAAACGCGGCAGCGCGGCGGATGAACGCACTGCCTTTCTCGAACGCTTCGAGTCCGGCGGGCGAGGCATCGGCTTCGCCGTGCTGGGCGGCGTCTTCGGCGAAGGCGTCGACCTGCCGGGCGACCGCCTGGTGGGCGCGTTCGTCGCCACCCTGGGCCTGCCCCAGCACGATGCGCTGAACGAGCGCATGCGCCAGCGAATGCAGGAGCGCTTCGGCGACGGCTACGCCTACACCTACCTGTATCCGGGCATTCGCAAGGTCGTGCAGGCCGGCGGCCGCGTCATCCGCAGCGAAAGCGACGAGGGCGTGCTCTGGCTGCTGGACCAGCGCTTCGCGCAGCCCGAGGTCGCGAAGCTTCTGCCGAACTGGTGGATGCCCGCGCCGGTGCGCGCCTGAGCTGCCCGCTCGTTCCGCTTGTCCGCATTGCCTGGGCATGCGCGCATCGGGGGCTGGGACCTCCGAAACCGTCCGTGGCAAGGGAGGCGGACTACGCCTGCCGCATGCCGCATGCCGCATGCACCCCAAGCCATCAACCTTGGTGCGGTGGTGCGCACCATGGGCACGAACTAACATTTTCATTATGATGGAAATATGGAATCATTAGAAGTAGTCCGGGCACTTGCCGCACTGGCTCAAGACGCCCGCCTACGCGTTTTTCGGGCCCTGGTGATCGCCGGCCCCAAGGGCATGACGCCAGGCGTCATGTCGGAAGGCTCCGGTATCCCGCCTGCAACACTCTCTTTCCATCTGAAGGAGTTGATGAACGCAGGCCTGGTCAGCCAGGAGCGCCAAGGCCGCAATCTCATTTACCGAGCGTCCTTCGAGCGCATGAATGCGCTGTTGGGCTACCTCACTGAAAACTGCTGCCAGGGCGAGGCATGCGCCGTGGATGCAGCGACCTCCTGTTCGTGCTGAAGGAAATCCAACCATGAAACGATTTCATGTGCACCTGAAGGTGCAAGACTTGCAGGCGAGCATCGCCTTCTATTCCAAGCTGTTCGCTGCCGAGCCCACGCGTATCGAGAGTCGCAGCCCGTGGGCCAGGCCGTTTGCTGCATTCCCCGTGCGCCGACCGGAGCCTGTAAGCGTCCCCATCAAGGCCCAAGGCACCTGCTGCTGAACATTGCAATGGCTGATCCCATCAACGTCCTGTTCCTGTGCACGCACAACTCAGCGCGCAGCATCCTGGCCGAAGCCATGTTGAACCACGTCGGCCAGGGGCGATACAAGGCCTATTCGGCAGGCAGCAGCCCGCGAGAGAATCAACAACCAAATCCGCTGGCACTTGAAGTGCTGCGCCATGCTGGCGTATCCACGGAAGGGCTGCGCAGCAAATCCTGGGATGAGTTTGGAAAGCCCGACGCGCCGCACATGGCCCTGGTCATCACGGTGTGCGACAACGCTGCTGGCGAAGTCTGTCCGTTCTGGCCTGGTCATCCTGCAACTGCCCACTGGGGCTACCCCGATCCTTCGGAGGCCCCGGGAACTGCAGAGCAAAAGCTAGAAGCTTTCAGGCAGACGCTTCACGCCATCAGGCGCAGGCTTGAACTTCTGGTCAACCTGCCGGTGACGGGTGCGGACAAGCTCCTGCTGCAGTCGCAGTCGCGCGATTTGGCAAGCAGGTCATGAGCCTTTGCCGCAAGGCACTAGCCGAGCTGCTAGGCACGGCGGGCCTCCTGTGCGCGGTCGTGGGCTCGGGCATCATGGCCGAGCGCCTGGCTGGCGGGAATCTGGCCATCGCCCTGCTGGCGAACACCCTGGCTACAGTGTTCGCGTTGTACGTACTGATCGAAGTCTTTGATCCGTTCAGTGGCGCACATTTCAATCCGGCCGTCAGCGTCGTCATGGCGATGCGCCGCGAACTACCAGCGGGCACCCTGGCCGTGTACGTCATAGCCCAGTTGGCTGGCGCGATGCTGGGCGCATGGCTGGCCAATGCCATGTTCGACCTGAGCGTGCTGCAGTTGAGCACCAAGGCGCGTGGCGGCTGGGGCCAATGGCTGGGCGAGGTGGTCGCGACGGCAGGCCTTCTCCTGGTGATCCTGCGCGCCCCGACAGGAAAAGCTGCGCCGTTGGTCGCCTGCTATATCGGCGCGGCCTACTGGTTTACGTCGAGCACCTCGTTCGCCAACCCGGCGGCAGTGTTTGGTCGGATGTTCAGTGACACATTCGCTGGGATCGCGCCAAGCAGCGCAGCAGGCTTCGTGTTCGCTCAGATGATCGGCGCGGCAAGCGGCGCCTTGATCTATCGCATTATTCGCTGACTCAGAGCGCGCGCAGATTCGCCGTCGATGGGTGGGAGCCCACGGACGGCACCTGGCCGTCAAGGGACGCGCCAATCGGGCGCGGCGAATTCAGCAAGCTGGGGACGCCTGCCTGCCGGCCACCCGACTTCCGAGAGCCGACCGAAATCAAACCCGCAGTACCTCGCCCCGGAACAAGCGTCCACCGAAATTGCCGGCCTCGGGCAAAAGGGCAGGCGCAAGTACGACCAGATCGTCGTGCGCGGGCGGTGAATCCACAGATGGCAAGCATGCTTATTGCGACATGCTTGTCGCTGGCGGATTTATCTTTTCCGTACCGCCAATGCAAAACGCCCACTTGTTAGTGGGCGCTTTTCGTGTGTCCTTCGAAAACTCTACCAATGAATGGTAGGCGCGAGTGGATTCGAACCACCGACCCCCACCATGTCAAGGTGGTGCTCTAACCAACTGAGCTACGCGCCTAAGCGTTTTCCGAAGACCGCAATTGTAGCAAACTTTTTTGGGGTCTCCCGAAGCCGGTTGCTAACGACGACGCGCAGACCGCACACCGGTGACCGCCTTCACCACCTGCAGCACCTGCGACAGCCGCGTCGCGTCGGCAATCTCGATGGTGAAGGTCATCCACGCCGTGCCCTTCACGGACTGCGTCTGCACGCCGATCACGTTCATCTTCTCGCGCGCGAACACGTCGGAAATATCGCGCAGCAGGCCCTGGCGGTCGGCCGCTTCAACCGACACGTCCACCGCATAGACAGCGTCCTGCCCGCCCTTGGGAGTGCCCCACTCCACCTCGATGGCGCGCTCCGGCTGCGCGGCCGCCATGGTGCGGTAGTTGCTGCAGTCGGCACGGTGAACGCTCACGCCGTGCCCGCGCGTGACGAAGCCGCCAATGGGATCCGGCGGCGCCGGCCGGCAGCACTTGGCCAGCTGCGTCATGAGCGAGGAAACGCCCACCACCAGCACGCCGCTCTTGGACGCCTTGCCGCTGCCCTTGGACTTCTTGATGAGCACGCCCTCGTCGTCGGGCGACGGGGCCTCGACCGGCGGGCGCAGCAGGTTCTCGATGTTGCGCAGCGAGAACTCGTCCTTGCCCACCACCTCGAACAGGTTGTCGGCCGACTTGAATCCCAGGCGCGCGGCCAGGTCCTCGAGCTTGAGCGCCGTCTTGCCTTCGCGCTGCAGCAGCTTCTCGACGGCCTCGCGGCCGCGGGCGATGGTCTCGTGCGTGATCTGGGCGTTGAACCAGGCGCGCACCTTGGCCCGTGCACGGTGGCTGGCCAGGTAGCCCAGCTCGGCATTGAGCCAGTCGCGCGACGGGCCGCCGTCCTTCACCGCGATGATCTCCACCGTCTGGCCGTTTTGCAGCGGCGTGTTCAGCGGCACCATGGCGCCGTCCACGCGCGCACCGCGGCAGCGGTGGCCCAGGCTCGTGTGCACGCTGTAGGCGAAATCCACCGGCGTGGCGCCTTGCGGCAGCTCCACGATGGCGGCATCGGGCGTGAGCACGTAGATGCGGTCGTCGAACAGGCCCTTGCCCTGCTCGCCGCCAGACAAATCGCGCTCCCAGGCCAGCAGCTGGCGCAGCACCGCGATCTTGGCGTCGTACTCGCCGCCGGCCCACACGCCTGCATAGCCCTTGGTGCCTGCTTCCTTGTAGGCCCAGTGCGCGGCCACGCCGTGCTCGGCATGCTCGTGCATTTCCTCGGTGCGGATCTGGATCTCGATCGGCTTGCCGGCGGCGCTGCCGTTCAGCCGCTCGCGCACCACCGTGTGCAGCGACTGGTAGCCGTTGGGCTTGGGCCGCGCGATGTAGTCGTCGAACTCCTCGTCGATGGGCTGGAAGTTGGAATGCACCCACGCCAGGGCCGCATAGCAGTCCTTCACGTCGGGCACGATCACGCGCAGCGCCATGATGTCGAACACCTGCGCAAAGTCCAGCGACTTGCCGCGCATCTTCTTGACGATGCTGTAGATGTTCTTTGGCCGGCCCTGCACATTGGCCTGGATGCCCTCTTCGCGCAGTTGCGTTTCCAGCCGCAGGCGCAGCTGCTCCACGTAGCCTTCGCGCTCGGCGCGCTTTTCCTCGAGCAGCTGGGCGATGAGCTTGTAGGTCTCGGGCTCCAGGAAGCGGAAGGAGAGGTCTTCGATCTCCCACTTGACCTGCCAGATGCCCAGCCGGTTGGCCAGCGGCGCAAACACCTGCAGCGACTCGCGCGCCACGCTTTCGGACACCGGCTGCTTGACCTGCGCCGCGTAGCGCAGCGTCTGCAGGCGCGAAGCCAGGCGCAGCATCACCACGCGCAAGTCGCGCGAGAAGGCCAGCAGCATCTTGCGGACGTTTTCCGTCTGCGTGCCCGCGCCTTCCAGCAGGTGGCCCGAGCCCGTGGCCGAGCGCGCTTGTTCCTGCACCTGCACCAGCTTGGTGGTTTCCACTGCCAGCAGCGCGAAATTCTGGCCAAAGACCTTGGCGATGACCTCCAGCGGCCGGTTCAGGTGCTGGCACGAATACACGAGATAGCTGGCGGCCTGCATGGCCTCGGAGCCGCCCATGCGCTCGACGATGGCGGCCACCGCGTCGGCGTGGGCCAATGTGTTCTCGCCGGTCTTGAGCCTTTCGCCGGCAATCAGCGGCTCGGCAAATGCGCGGGCGCGCGCCAGCATGTTCTCCATGGCCGGAGAACTGTCTGCCGTGGCGGCCGACAACGCGGTTTTCTCATTGAGGTCGGCGCCGGCGGTGAAACGCTGTTGCGAAGAGACTGCTACCAAGATCCGTCTTACCTGTCTTACCTAATTCTTCAATCCAACAGAAAGTCGACCACCACGCCATGCTGCGCCGGTGCCACCAGCGTCGGTGCATGGCCGACATTCTCGAACTCGACCAGGCGCGCGCCGGGGCCGCGCCGGGTCATGGCTTGCGCGGTTTCGGGCGTCAGCAGATCCGACTGCGCACCGCGCAGCAGCAATGTGCGGGCGGTGATGGCGTCATACAAGCCCCACATGATCTTTTCGCCTTGCGCACTGACCTCCGGCGTGACCGCACGGATCGGCGCGCCGATGGCCGGGTCGTAGTGCAGCACCACGGACCCGCCCGCCTGCGCGGACTCGACCTTGGCGCTGCCGTCGGGGCTGCGCTGCGACGCCGGCACCACCATGTGGCGTGAGAGCGCCAGCCATTGCTCGCGCGTGTGCGGACCAAAGGAGGCGGAAAGCAGCCACATGGCGTCTGCCGCCGCTTCCAGGCTGGGGAAGGCGCCGCTCTTTCCGACATAGGCGCCAATGCGCTCCACCGCCGCCTGGCTGATGGAGGGCCCCACGTCGTTGAGCACCAGGCGCCGCACCGGCGCGGCCAGCGGCAGTTGCGGGCTGCCGGCCACGGCCATGCCGATCAGGCCGCCCATGCTGGTGCCGACCCAGTCGAGCGACACGATGGACGCCTCGGTGTGCAATTGCGCCACCAGCGCCAGCATGTCGGCAACGTAGGTCGGCAGCTGGTAGCCCTGCGGATCTTTCAGCCAGTCGCTGTGGCCGCGCCCGACGACGTCGGGGCACACCACGCGGATGTTTCCCTTCGCGCGCTCGATCAGCGCCCGGGCCAGCACGTCGAAATCGCGCCCTTGCCGGGTGAGGCCATGCACGCACAGCACGACATGCGGCGCATCGGGCGCGCCCCACTGCCAGTAGGCCATGCGGTGGCCACCTTGGGCGTCTTGGCAGGACACGAAGCGAAGGGAGGGTTCTGTTGTCATTCTGTGGCCTTGCAACGTGTGCCCATAATGTTCATTGCATCGTAATTCATCCGGAGAAAGCTCAACATGCTCAAAGGCAAAACCGCTCTTGTCACTGGGTCCACCAGCGGCATCGGCCTGGGTATCGCGACCGCGCTGGCACAACAGGGCGCCAACATCATGCTCAACGGCTTCGGCGACCACGAAGGTCCCAAGGCGCAGATCGCTGCGCTCGGCGTGCAGGTGGACTACCACGGCGCCGACATGAGCAAGCCCGACCAGATCGAGGACATGATGAAGCAGGCCGCGGCGCGCTTCGGCAAGGTCGACATCCTGGTCAACAACGCCGGCATCCAGCACGTGGCCAAGGTGGAGGACTTTCCGCCGGAGCGCTGGGACGCGATCATTGCCATCAACCTGACCAGCGCCTTTCACACCACGCGCCTGGCCATTCCGGCCATGCGTGCGGCCAACTGGGGCCGCGTGATCAACATCGCTTCGGCGCACGGCCTGGTGGCCTCGGCCCAGAAGTCGGCCTACGTGGCGGCCAAGCACGGCATCGTGGGCCTGACCAAGGCGGTGGCGCTGGAGACGGCCACCACCGGCGTAACCTGCAACGCCATCTGCCCCGGCTGGGTGCTCACGCCCCTGGTGCAAAAGCAGATCGACGACCGCTCGGCCCGCGAAGGCATTCCGGTGTCGCAGGCACAGAACGAGCTGCTGGGCGAGAAGCAGCCTTCGCTGCAGTTCACCACGGTGGAGCAGCTGGGCGGCCTGGCCGTTTTCCTGAGCTCGCCCGCCGCCGACCAGGTGCGCGGCGTGGCCTGGCAGGTCGACGGGGGCTGGACGGCGCAATAAGAGCCCCCCGGCTTTTCACTCCCTTCGGTCGTGTAACTCCACCCCCCAAGGGGGAG
>JAFECZ010000274.1 GCA_018241905.1 Pseudomonadota bacterium | reverse complement strand
TGTTCACCACCTACTACAGCACCAAGGCGCTGCCAAGCGGCGGCCCGAAGGTGCCCAACTTCCACGACATCCAGATGAGCAACGTGCGCATCCTGGGCGACGGCAACGTCAAGCTGCAAGGCTTTGCGGCCAACACCGGCGGCTACTTCACGCCCACGGCCGCCTACCCCACCGGCTACCTGCCCGCGCATCCGCTGACCATGACGATGAAGGACGTGGTGGCCGACGATCCGTCGCTGATCTCGGTGATTGCATCGGACGCCAACCTGACGCTGGACAACGTCAACCTGCCGATCTTCGCTTCGGCCGCCAACCAGGTGGTGCTGAACGGCGAAGCCAGCGAGAAGGCCAAGCCCGACCAGGTGCTGGACTGCAGCCAGGCCTTTGTCGACTTCCCGGCCATCGGCGCATCGAATCCGTTCGGGACCCACTGGGCACCCTGATCGCGGACTTCGCATGAACAAAAGGGCCGGCCGGCATTTCCGGCCGGCCCTTTTTTCACTGGCCTGCGCTCAGGGCAGATCGGCGTAGCGCAGCGTCCAGGAGAAGCTGCGCGCCCCGGCATTGGGCGCAAAGGCCGCGGTAGTGCAGGCAAAGCGCGAGTGCAGTTGGCCGATCGGCGTGGTCGACAGCACATTGGTCGCGCCACCCGCCGTGTCGAAGGCCGAGAGCGTGCAGCCGTCGAAGCCGCCGGCGCTCCAGCTCTGCGCGTCGGTGTCGGCAAAGGCCACCGACATGCCGTCCGGCTGTGCGGTGGTCTTGGCGTAATCGGCAAAGCCGGTGTAGTCGGTCTCGACCGCCACCGGCCCGGCCAGCGTGGCCGAGCTCAGCGTGTCGGTGCGTGTGATGGCGCCGTGGCCGAAGGTGATCTCGGTGTGCGCCTGCAGGTCCAGGTCGGTGGTGTACTTGGCGTTCTTGGCGGCCTGGCGGAACTTGGTGGTGTCGAAGCTCACCACGATGTCGCCCTTGACCTTCTGCACGCTCAGGTTCTTGTAGTAGGTGACCGGGATGTAGTTCTTGCCGCCGTAGCTCACCTGCGGCAGCAGCAGCGCGTAGGCCTGGTCGGTGGTGCCGTAGATCAGGTTGTCCGAGAAGGGCACCGGGTAGTAGGGTGTGAAGGAGTTGTAGTCTGGCGCCTGGCTCATGTTGAGGTTGATCACGCGCTTGCCGTCGCGCACCGTGACCAGCGCCGCGCTGTAGGGGTGCGCGGCATCGCCCGGCTGGTTGTACCAGGTGAGCGTGTAGCGCGGCAGCTGGTCGAGCCAGGCCTGCATGGCGGCATCGGGCATGGGCGCCTGGTCCTGAAAGCCCAGCTTGTTCCACCAGTTGTTGACGTACAGGAACTGGTGCAGCAAGCTGAAGTTCTCGCCCAGCACGCGCGGCTTGCCGCGGTAGCCGTCGGTGCCGCGGCCCTTGACCCACATGTTGACCGAGGGCGTGGGCAGCGTCGGGTCGTACCAGAAGTTGGCGTAGCGCCTGGCGGCGCGATAGATGAAGTTGTAGGCGATCTTCATCTCGTCCTTGCTCAGCACGCCGGCGTTGGCGGCGGCCGTCAGCACTTCGGCAAATGCCGTGTCGCCGTACGGGCCGATGGAGCGGCCGTAGTTGAAGCCCTGCCCCTGGGTGTTGAGCTGCTGCAGGATCAGATCCACCGACTTGCGCAGGTAGCCCTTGAGCTCGTCGGTGAGGTTGGCCATGTTGTCCATCTCCAGCGTGCGCTCCACCACCTCGCCGATGAGCAGCGTGCTGTAGCGGTCGAAGCGCGCCTGGTCGTAGTAGGTGGTGCTGGCGTTGTTCGCCTCGTCGGAGAAGCCGCCCGACGAATCGTCGCGGATGTGCCTGGTGAGCGTGTACAGCAGCGCGTCGCGCGCACCCATGGCGGCCACGCCGGCGTCGTTGGCGTTGAAGAACGCCGGGTTGCTCCAGCCCAGCTTCTGGCGCAGGCCGGCAATGCCGTACGACACGGCGTAGTAGTTCTGCGCCGTGTTGAGCGACTTCACGTCGATGGGCGTCCCGGCCGCGGGGCAGGTGTCGGAATTGCCGCTGGCGTCCGCACCGAACATGTCGCAGAAGGTCAGGCGCCTTTGCAGCACGGCCAGCACGTCGTCGGCGAACACCTCGTTCATCATGCCGCGCGCCTTGAGATTGTTGAGCGCGACCAGGTAGTAGTACTCGCCCCAGGACGTGTTCACGTACAGGTACTTGGCGGCATCCGCGGGGTTGGTGGTGGTGATCATGGCGCGCGTCACGCGCTGGTAGGCCGCCAGGTAGTCGGCGTAGGCCGGGTCGCCCTTGGTCTTCATGTCGATCAGGATGTACGACAGGCCCAGCGCCAGCTTGCCCGGCAGGAACTTGTCGCCGGTCTTGGTGTCGAGCACCGCCACCGGCGTGCCGTCGCCCAGGTCCATCTTCACCTGCGTGAAGTCGGGCGCGTTCTTGATCTTGTCGAACAGCACGCGCATCTGGCCCATCATGGTGATGGGAACGCTCTCGCCGTCGGGCACGCCCGTGTCGGCCTTGCCGTACACCACGCCGTTGAGCGACGGGCCCGAACCGGCGGGCGACAGCTTGCTCGCGCCGGCGGTGCCGCCGGCAACACTCCCGCCCCCACCCTGGTCGGCACCGCCTCCGCAGGCGGCAAGGGTCAGCAAGGCGACGGCGGCCAGGGCGAACGCACCGGGCCGGCGTCCGGGACGGCGTCCGGGGCGGCGTCCGGGGCGGCGTCCGAGGCTGGACTGGGGGCGAACACGTGAGTTGGAGGAACTTGGAAAGCTTGGCATCTGAACATTCCTTGTCACGAATGACTGTTGTTGAGGTTCTTGCCGATGCCATCAGCCACTGCGCGCCCAAGCGGTTGTTACTTGATGTACGTCATCAGACAACCGATGACATCGGGCGCGCATTGTCGAAGCGCCCGCGAACGGGCGTCAACCTAGGGAAAGTGAGTGAAGAAGAAGGGCCTCAGCCGGCGCTGCCGGGGGCCGAAGTGTCGGCCTTGGCCGCTTGCGCCTGCTCGGCGGAACGGGCAGAAGCCTCGCGCGCCACGCGCAGGCGCTCGCGGCTGTTGGTGAGGTGGATGCGCATGGCCGCACGGGCCGATTCAGGGTCGTGCCGCGCAATGGCGGCGTAGATTTCCTCGTGCTCGCGGTTCACCCGGCTCAGGTACTCGGCGCTGCGCGTCTGGTTGCTGATGGCCTGGATCCGCGTGCGCGGAATGATGGTGGTGCCCAGGTGGCTCATGATGTCCGCAAAGTACTGGTTGCCGGTGGCCCGGGCAATCTCCAGGTGGAAGCGGAAATCGGGCGCCACGGTGTCGCCCGCCTGCGCCACGTTGGCTTCGAAATCGTCCAGCGCCATGCGCATGGCGCGCAATTGCTCCTCGGTGCGCCGGGTGGAGGCCAGGCCCGCAGCCTCGGTTTCCAGGCTGATGCGCAGCTCCAGCACCGCAAGCACGTCGATGGACGCAGCCACCTCGCCCGCATCCAGCCTGAACACGCCGCTCTGGCGCGGCTCCAGCACGAAGGTGCCGATGCCGTGATGGGTCTCGACCAGCCCCGCCGCCTGCAGCTTGGATAGCGCCTCGCGCACCACGGTGCGGCTCACGCCGTACGCCTGCATGATTTCCGATTCGGTGGGCAACTTGTCGCCGGGCCGCAGCACCTGGCTGCGGATCTTGTCGCCCAGGTCTTCCACCAGACCGTGGGCCAGGCCCCGCGCACGCCTTCGCGGCCGCCCCGCCAGGCCCGACGGCACACCAGCGGACTCCCCCGCAGATGCTGCGGGAAATTCTTGATTTAGGTAGTTACCCGTAATGCTCGTAGCCATCGGTTGATGATAATTCGGCTTTTGTTGTACGACAACATATAACTCGAGACGATGTCCAATCCGAACACCGCAGCGCGCAAGCTCCCGCGCCTACTTCTCACCGGCGCCGCCGGAGGGCTCGGCAAGGTTCTGCGCGAACGCCTCAAACCCTACGCCGACATTCTTCGCCTTTCCGATATTGCCGGCATGGCCCCCGCCGCCGGCCCCGGCGAGGAAGTGGTTCCCTGCAACCTGGCCGACAAGCAGGCGGTCGATGACCTGGTTGCCGGCTGCGACGCCATCGTGCACCTGGGCGGCGTGTCCGTCGAGCGTCCTTTCGAGGAAGTGCTCGAGGCCAACATCAAGGGCGTGTTCCACATCTACGAAGCCGCGCGCCGCCATGGCGTCAAGCGCGTGGTGTTCGCCAGCTCGAACCATGTGATCGGGTTCTACAAGCAGACCGAGCACCTGGACGCGCACGCGGCCCGCCGCCCCGACGGCTACTACGGCCTGTCGAAGTCCTTCGGCGAGGACGTGGCCCAGTTCTACTTCGACCGCTACGGCATCGAGACGGTGAGCATCCGCATCGGCTCGTCGTTCCCCGAGCCGGCCAACCGCCGAATGATGCGCACGTGGCTCAGCTACCGCGACCTGACCACCCTCATCGAGAAGTGCCTGTTCACGCCCGATGTGAAGCACACGGTGGTCTACGGCATGTCGGCCAACAAGGACGTGTGGTGGGACAACGGCGCCGCCGCGCACCTGGGCTTCGTGCCGCAGGACAGCTCCGAGGTCTTCCGCGAGAAGGTCGAGGCCCAGCCGCCCGTCGCGGCCGACGATCCCAACGCCATCTACCAGGGCGGTGCCTTCACGGCACAGGGCCCTTTCTAGTTCCTGCTCCCCTCCCCCATTGCCAATCGTCCATCAACCCAAGGAAGACAAAATGAAGATCCAACAAGGCAAGTTCCTGAGCGTCATTGCAGCCGCGGTGCTCGCGGTGACCGCCGGCGTTGCGCAAGCGCGCGACTTCCGCTCGGCCGAAGTGCATTCCAAGGACTTCCCGACCAACATGGCCGTCAAGCAGATGAGCGACGACCTGGCCAAGGCCACCGGCGGCAAGGACAAGATCAAGATCTTTGCCGACAGCTCGCTGGGTTCGGAAAAGGACACGGTCGAGCAGGTGAAGATCGGCGCGCTGGACATGGTGCGCGTCAGCTCCGCCTCGTTCCACGGCATCGTGCCCGAATCGGTCATTCCCTCGCTGCCCTTCCTGTTTCGCGACATCGAGCATTTCCGCAAGGTGATGTACGGCCCGGTGGGCGACAAGATCCTCGCCTCGTTCGAGAAGGCCGGCTACATCGGCCTGTGCTTCTATGAAAGCGGCGCCCGCTCGGTCTACGCCAAGAAGCCGATCAAGTCGGTGGCCGACATGAAGGGCCTGAAGATCCGCGTGCAACCCTCCGACCTGATGGTCAGCCTGGTGACGGCCGTGGGCGGCTCGCCCACGCCCATGCCGATCAACGAGGTGTACACGGGCCTGAAGACCGGCCTGATCGACGCCGCCGAGAACAACTACCCCTCGTACGAAGAAGCCAAGCACTTCGAATCGGCCCCGGTGTACTCCGAGACCATGCACGTGATGACGCCCGAGGTGCTGGTGTTCTCCAAGAAGGTGTGGGACACGCTGCCCAAGGACGAACAGGCCGCCATTCGCAAGGCCGCCAAGGACTCGGTGCCCTACTACGTGAAGCTGTGGGAAGCGCGCGAAAAGGATTCGAAGGCCGCGGTCATCAAGGGCGGCGCCAAGATCGTTCCGGCCGCCGAGATCGACCGCAAGGGCTTCGTCGATGCCGAACGCCCCGTGTGGGACAAGTTCGCTTCCACGCCCGAGCTGAAGGCGCTGGTGCAGGAAATGGCCGGCGCCCAGTAACCAGCGGGCGATTCACTCACGGTCTTCGCGATGAACCTGTTTACCAAACTGATGGCGCTGCTCTCGCGCTGGGCGATGTACATCGCGTGCATCTGCCTGGTGGGCCTGCTCGGCGTGGTCGTCTACGGCGTGGTGATGCGCTACGTGTTCAACGACTCCCCGGCCTACGTCGAGCAGGTGGCGCTGCTGCTGGTGATCTCGGTGTCGATGTTCGGCGCTTCCGCAGGCGTGCGGGACGCCGGCCACATCGGCCTGGATTCGCTGGTCAACATGCTGCCCGAGAAGGGGCAGTTCTGGTGCAGGTTCGGCGTGTACCTGCTGAGCATCGCCTTCGCGGTGACGCTGTTCTTCGGCGCCAGCGAGATGGCGGTGCACACCAGCAACGACACCATTCCCACGCTGGGCATTTCCGAGTCCTTCCGCTACCTGCCGGTGATCCTGGCGGGTGTTCTCATCACGCTGTTCTCCCTCGAGCACATGATTGCCCAATTCACCGGACAAGAGGTCATCCCGTCATGGCACTGACCGTCCTGTCGCTGAGCTTCGTCCTCTTCCTGGTCCTGGGCATGCCGGTCGCCTTCGCGATCGGCCTGAGCTGCCTGCTGACCTTCGCCTTCGAAGGGCTGCCGTTCGAGACGGCCGTCCAGATGATGGTCTCGGGGATGAACGTCTTCTCCTTCCTCGCGATTCCCTTCTTCATCTTCTCCGGCGAACTGATGCTGCACGGCGGCATCGCCGACAAGATCGTCGCGTTTGCGCGCAGCCTGGTGGGCCACTGGAAAGGCGGCCTGGGCCTGGCGAACGTGGTGGCGTCCACCCTGTTCGGCGGCGTCTCGGGCTCGCCGGTGGCCGACACCTCCGCCATGGGCGGCGTGATGATCCCGGTCATGAAGAAAGAGGGCTACGGGGCCGACTACGCGGTCAACGTGACCACGCATGCCTCGCTGTCGGGCGCCCTCATGCCCACCTCGCACAACATGATCATCTACGCCTTCGCCGCGCAGGCGGCGGTTGGCGAGATCGCGGGGCACACCATCAAGGGCGTGTCCATCGGCGACCTGATGTTCGCCGGCCTGATCCCGGTGTTCTGGATCATGGTGTGCATGCTGGTGGCGGCCTACTGGCAGGCTGCCAAGTACGGCTACCCGCGCCGGCCCGACGGCTCCACCGCCGTCGAGCGGTTCCCGGGCTGGGGCACGGTGCTCAAGACCTTCATCGCGGCCATTCCGGGCCTGGGGGTGATCCTGATCATCCT
Organism: Pseudomonadota bacterium; assembly: GCA_018241905.1. GTDB lineage: Bacteria > Pseudomonadota > Gammaproteobacteria > Burkholderiales > Burkholderiaceae_C > Variovorax. The sequence continues at coordinate 24 of JAFECZ010000274.1, read as the reverse complement.
GCTGTGCGTGATGAAGGGCGTGGC
>JAFECZ010000273.1 GCA_018241905.1 Pseudomonadota bacterium | reverse complement strand
ATGGCTGGCCTTCGGGTGGAGAAATCAGTCGTATTGGGTGAAGCGGCTCGGCGAATCGAACCGTTGACGCAGGGGCTGGTAAGCGCGAATGTTGCTCTGCAGGCTGCGCAGCGGGCTGGTGCCCACGGCGGCGAACCCGACGAACTCCAGCTGGAACATGAGGCGCGTGTTGGCGCTGGCCAGGCCGGTGGTCAGCCGCTCCAGCACGACGCGGCCGATCCAGCAGCACGCATCGTATTCCAGTCCAACGATGCCGTCAGTGAGCTTGTTGTCTTCCATGCTGTAGTTCAGCCGTCCCACGGCATACCAGCGGCCGCCGCCCTGGCCGCGGCCGGGGCCGAGGTCCTGGCCCTTGTCGCCCCACAGGTCGTTCAGCGGCCACTGCCAGGCCAGGTCGATGGACTGGCTGCCGTCATTGGCCTGGGGCGTGGTCTCGCGCTGGTAGCGATAGGCCGCGTACAGCGAACGGTACGGCCCCGGCTGGTAGCGCCCGCCCAGCGTGGTGCGGTTGGAGCGCTGCGTGTCGGGGTTGTACTGCACCGTGCCCTCGGTGCTCCACTTGGGCGTCCAGTTGATGGCGCCGCCCAGGAGAATGTCGCTGAAGCGGTCGGTCACCGGCGCCTGGCCCGGCAGCACGACCTCCTGGTCCTTGAAGCGGATGCGCTGCGCTATGCCCACGCGGGCCGCCTCGGCGCCGGTATCGGGATCGATCAGCCGCGAGGTCACGCCCACGGTAGCCATGTTGCTGTCTGCAATGCGGTCGTTACCCGAGAACACGTTCTCGGTGTAGAGCGTGGCGAAGTTGAAGTCGTTCTGCGCCGAGTCGTAGACCGGCAGCTGGTTCTGGTCCTTGAAGGGCGTGTAGGTATAGAACGCCCGGGGCTCCAGCGTCTGCGTGAAGGCGCGGCCGAAGAAGCTGGTGTCGCGCTCGAAGATCATGCCCGAATCGAGGCTGAACGTGGGCAGCACCCGGGTCGCGCTGGCACGGCCGAAGTAGTCGGCGTCGAACTGGTAGGCCGTGCCGTTGAGCATCAGCTTCGGGATCACGAAGGTTCCCGGCGTCAGGAAGGGCCGGCTGATCGCGCCCACGGCAAACATGCGCTCGGCGTCGGGCTGGTCGGGTCGCCCCGGATACAGCAGGCGCTGCAAGGCCGGATCGCCATGAAAGCGCGTGTAGTCCGCGTCGAAGGTGAAGTCGAAGCCGCCCGGCAGGTTGAACTTGGTGTAGTTGGCCGTCAGCTGCGGCAACCGGTCGTACGGCGGCACGATGATCGAGTCCTGTGCCTGCAAGGTCTGGTAGGACAGCGCCCGCACCTTGCCGCTCCAGTCTCCGGTGCCCCAGTTGAGCGAGGCGTCCGAGGCCAGCAGGCGCTGCGTGATCGCCGGCGTGCGGTTGAAGTCGCTCCAGTAGTTGTCGTCGCTGACCCGGTTGATGCTGAGCGAGCCGCTCAGGTAGTCCAGGCCCAGCGACTTTGCATCGAAGGTCTGCTGGTGCTGCGTCCAGATGCCCCAGCGGTCTTCGCCATTGCGCAGCCTGTCGTTGGGCATGTAGTCGAGACGCACGCTGCCGCTGTAGGTGCCCTCGAGGTATCGGAACTCGTTGCTCAAGTTGACCCCGCGCTTGCTCATGACCGTCGGAACGAAGGTCAGGTCGCGGTTGGGCGCGATGTTCCAGTAGTAGGGCAGGGACAGTTCCAGCCCGTTGGTGTTGTCCAGCCCGATGATCGGCGGCAGCAGGCCGCTCTTGCGCGCACCCGACAGCGGAAAGCTCAGCGAGGGAAAGGCGGGCGTGCTGAAGCCCATGAAGGTGAGGCTCGCATCCTTGGCGACGCCCACGTTCTCTTCCTTGTCCGTCTGGATCGAGGCGGCGTTCAACACCCAGTCGGGCGTCCAGCCGGGAAAATCCTCGCGCCGGCAGGTGGTGTAGCTGGCGTTGTAGGCAATCGAGACGTTCTGGTCGATGAAGTCGATGCGGCTGGCTTCGCCGTGACCGCCGTTGGCCAGGAAGCGGTAGCGCACCCGCTCGAAAAAGCCCTCGAAGGTTTCCAGCTTGAGCTGCAGGGCCGGGCCTTCGTAGATGTTGCCCGCCTGGTTGATCCGCACGTTGCCGGTGGCCTTGGCGGTGTCGTCGGGCTGGTAGTACTCGAGCCGGTCGGCATTGATGACGGTGTCGCCCTTGCGCAGTTGCGCATGGCCTTCGATCACGGCATCGAGGTCCGGCCGGCCGGAGATCTTGTCGCCGGAAATGAAGCTGGGCAGGTCGCCGCTCTGCGAGCGCGGTTCGGACTCGGCCAGCATCGGCGTGCGCCGCAATTGCAGCGGACTCGACAACGGATCGGACGCCGCGCCCTGCGCGTCCTGTGCCATGGCCGCCTGAGCGTGCAGCAGCGCGACGGTGAGCAGCGCCAGCGGAAGGGGCGGGCGGCACCGACGCCAAGTGGCACGGGACAATTCAAGCATCGGCAGCGGAAGGTACTTATTTGTATGCGGTGAAACAAGACGCGCGGCTATGTTGCCGGCGCATGGCACGGGTCCCGCCGGCCTGCCGCTGGGCGGCCGCCGCCCGGGGCGGATTTGTAGAATCGATTATCCATGACAGCACCTTCGACCCCGGGCCTCGACGTCCACACGCCTGCCGGCATCTCCTGGAACGACCCGCAACGCGAAAAGGCCTTCGCCGCCTGGCTGGCGCGCGTGGCGCCGGCACACGGCCTGCATCCCGAGTCCGTGCGGCTGGCATCCGCCGATGCCAGCTTCAGGCGCTACTTCCGGATCGACGCCGCGGTCGACGGCGCGTCCACCACGCGCATCGTGATGGACGCCCCGCCCGACAAGGAGGACAGCGCACCATTCGTGAAGGTGGCGAGCCTCATGTCGCAAGCCGGCGTGACCGCGCCGCAAGTGCTCGATTGGGACCAGCCCCAGGGCTTCCTGCTGCTCGACGACCTTGGCCGCCAGACCATGCTGGAGCGCATCGACCCGGCGCAGCCCGAGGCCGCGCTGCCCATGTACGAGGCCGCCACCGATGCGCTGGTGCGCTGGCAGCTTTCCTCCAGGTCCGACGTCCTTCCCGCCTACGACGAGGCGTTGCTGCGCCGCGAATTGGCGCTGTTCCCCGATTGGTACGTGGCGAAGCACCGCGGCATCGCGGTGGAGGGCCCATTGGCCGAAACGCTCGCGCGCAGCTTCGAGCTGATCGTGAAGAACAACCTGGCCTCGCCCAGCGTGTATGTGCACCGCGACTTCATGCCGCGCAACCTCATGGTGAACCCGTCCTCCGGTGAGCTGGGCGTGCTCGACTTCCAGGACGCGGTGTACGGCCCGATCACCTACGACATTGCCAGCCTCATGCGCGACGCCTTCCTCAGCTGGGACGAGGAATTCGTGATCGACGTGACGGTGCGCTACTGGCAGAAGGCGCGCAAGGCGGGCCTGCCGGTGGACGAGGACTTCGGCGATTTCTATCGCTCGGTGGAGTGGATGGGCCTGCAGCGCCACCTGAAGGTGGCCGGCATCTTTGCCCGCCTGACGCTGCGCGACGGCAAGCCGCGCTACCTGGCCGACACGCCGCGCTTCGTCGGCTACATCCGCGCCACCGCCGGACGCTACCGCGAGCTTGCGCCGCTGCTGCGCGCCGTCGACCAGATCGAAGGCATCCAGGCGGCCAGCGGCTACGCCTTCGGCCGCGTCTAGCAGCGCGCACGTTCCGGCCCGGTATGCCGCGATTTCATTGCCCGGTTGACCTCCACGCCGGCCTCTCCTTCGATCTGCCCGCAGGGGCCGCGCGCCACGTGCAGGTGCTGCGGCTGCAGCCGGGCGATGAACTCACGCTGTTCAATGGCGAAGGCGGCGAATACCAGGCCACCATCGAGCGCATGGGCCGCAGCGACGTCGCCGTCACCGTCAACGCCCACAGCGCGGTGGAAAGGGAAGTGCCTCGCGCCATCCACCTGGCCGTGGGCATGCCCGCGAACGAGCGCATGGACTGGCTGGTGGAAAAGGCGACCGAACTGGGCGTGGCCAGCATCCAGCCCTTGATGACGGCACACGCCGTGCTGCGGCTGGCCGGCGAACGCGCCGACAAGAAGCGGGCGCACTGGGAAGCCATCGCAGTGGCCGCCTGCGAGCAGTGCGGGCGCAACCGCGTGCCGCAGGTGCATCCGGTGCAGGCGCTTTCGAAGTGGCTCGAACACGAATCCTCCGGCGCTCGCCGCCTGGTGCTCAGCCTTGCGCATGGCACGCGCAGCATCGCCTCGACGGCCGCGCCCGCCACCAACGAACCCGTTCTGGTGCTCAGTGGACCGGAAGGCGGCCTCAGCCGCGACGAGGACGAGCTTGCGCGCTCGGCAGGCTTTGCCCCCGTGACGCTGGGTGCGCGCGTGCTTCGCGCCGAAACGGCGGCACTGGCCGCGCTGGTGCTGCTGGCCGGATAGCGCATCGGGCGGCGCCCGGGCGAGCGCCGAAATCCATTCTTCACCCGACTTTCGTGCGCAGTCCTGCACAATGCACGCCTCTGCCACATTTCGGGAGTGCGTCATGGGATTGCTCGATTCGGTTCTTGGTCAGGTGTTGGGCGGCGCCCAGCAACAGCCTGGAGGCGCGGCCGGCGGCCTTGAGGGTCTGGGTGCGCTGGGTGGTCTGGGTGCGCTGCTTGGCGGCAACGCGGGCGGCGGCGCCAATGCCGGAGCCGGCGGCCTGGCCGAAGTCCTGGGCGGCCTTCTGGCCAACGACGGCCAGATGGGTGGCCTGGGCGGCCTCGTGTCCAAGTTCGAACAGGCCGGCCTGGGTGATGCGGTCGGCTCGTGGGTCGGCAACGGCCCCAACCAGCAGGTCTCGCCCGATCAGGTGCAAGGCGCGCTGGGCAACGACGCCATTTCCAGCATGGCGTCCAAGCTGGGCATCAACGCGCAGACGCTACTGCCGCTTCTGGCCACCGCGCTTCCGCTGCTCATCAACCATCTCACGCCGCAAGGCAAGGTGCCGGAGCAGGGCGCGGGCAACCAGCAAGACCTGATGGCATCGCTCAGCGGCCTGCTGCGCGGCTGACGCAAGGCATCGCAAGAGGGGCGCCGCCACCTGCATGAATCGCCATCTGCTGCTGCTCACGATCTGCCAGGGCCTGTTCCTGACGAACAACGTCGCCTTCATGGCGATGAACGGCCTGGTCGGGTTGGCGCTGGCGCCGCAGGCCTGGATGGCGACGCTGCCCGTGATGGCCTACGTGGTGGGCGGCGCGCTTTCCACAGGGTTCGTGGCGCGCACACAGCGGCGCTTCGGTCGGCACATTTCCTTCCAGATCGGCCTGGCGGTCGCCTTCGTTTCCGCACTGACCTGCGCCGCGGCGGCGCTGATGCACGCCTTCTGGCTCCTTTGCGGCGCCACGCTGGTGGCGGGCTACTACAACGCCAATGCCACGCTCTATCGCTTTGCTGCCGCCGAGCTGGCGGCGCCGGCCTGGCGCGAGAAGGCGGTGTCGCTGGTGATGGCCGGCGGCCTCATCGGCGCCGTGGTGGGCCCCAACCTTGCCTCCGCCACGCGCCAGTGGCTGGACGCCCCGTTCGCCGGAGCCTACGTGGCCCTGGCGGCGGTGGCGGTGCTGGCCATGGTCCTGATGCAATTCATTCGCTTTCCCGCGCCGCCGAGCGGCATGGAAAGCCACGGCGGGCGGCCGCTCTCGGAAATCGCGCGCCAGCCGGCCTTCATCGTCGCCGCCATGGCAGGCGCGCTGGGCTACGGCGTGATGAACCTGCTGATGGCGGCCACGCCGCTGGCCATGCAGGTGTGCAGCTTCCCCTTCGAAGACGTGGCCTGGGTCCTGGAGTGGCATGTCATCGGCATGTTCGCGCCCGGTTTCTTCACCGGCCACCTCATCCGGCGCTTCGGCCCGGTGCCGGTGATGTCCGTCGGGCTGTTGCTGAACCTCGGGTGCATCGCCGTGGCGCTGTCGGGCGTGGACCTGCATCGCTTCCTGGTGGCGCTCTTCCTGCTGGGCATGGGCTGGAACTTCCTCTTCACCGGCAGCACCACTCTCTCGCTGTCGGCCTACACGGCGCAAGAGCGCGACCGGGCGCAAGGCGCCCTCAACTTCTGCATCTTCGCGACGCTGGCCGTGACCTCGCTGGCCTCGGGCGTGCTGGTGACGACGCGCGGCTGGCAATGGCTCAACCTGGGCTCGCTGCTGCCGGTGCTGCTGACCGGCGCAGGCCTGCTCTGGCTGGTGAGAGTGCAACGCCTGACACCCAAGGCGGCGTGAAGCCGGCTAGGCGATGGCGGCGGCGCGCCGCGTATCGAAGCTGAAGCGCCTGCCCAGCCACTCTTCGAGCGCCTCGAACACCGGCTGGGCGTCCAGCTCGTTGAACAGTTCGTGAAAATGCTGCTCGAAAGCCAGCGCCTGGACTTGCCCGCTGGCAGCAGCAGCCTCGGCGAAGGCACGGCTTCCCTCGGGCCGCACCAGGCGGTCTGCACCGGCGTACAGCAGCAGCGTGGGCACCGGCCATTGCGGTGCGACGGCCGTCACGCGCGCGCCCTCGTCGGCCATGAAGCGCGCCAGGCGAGCGCCAATGCGGTCGTGGTTGAGCGGATCGGAAAGATAAGCGGGCGCCACGGCGGGGTCGTGCGACAGGTCTTGAGCGTCGAGGCCGTTTCCGACGCGCAGGTTGGGCGCCAGGCGCGACAGCACCGCGATCAAGCCCTTCTGCGCGGTGCTGAGCGTGGGCGACAGCGCCGGGGAAGACAGCACCAGCGCATCGACGGGGCGCACGCCGCGCGCCACGAAACTGGCGGCTACCAGGCCGCCCATGCTGTGGCCCAGCAGCACCACCGGCAGGCCTGGATGGACGGCGCGTGCATCATCGATCAACAGGGCCAGGTCATCCACCAGCCGCAACTCGTGCGGCAATCCGCCCCGTGCGCCACTGGACAGGCCATGGCCGAAATGATCGTGCGCCCGTACCGCGAAACCCAGCGCATTGAGCCGCCGGGCCACGTGCGCATAGCGGCCCGCATGCTCGCCCAGCCCA